>JAGMBH010000078.1 GCA_023129815.1 Dehalococcoidia bacterium | reverse complement strand
TCGCTACGTTCAGAATGATAGGGGGCGAAGTTAGAGGGACTGTTTGTAAATGAACGAGCTACATCAGCTAACTATTCATGAGGCACACGAGCTTCTTAAACAGAGGAAAATTTCCTCGGTTGAACTCACCAGATCTGCATTGAAGCGCATCGCTGAAGTGGAAGATAAGATTCATGCTTGCGTCACTATTACTGAGGATTCGGCCTTAAGACAAGCAGAAGAGGCAGATAACTATATCAGTAGCGGTAATATTGCACCTTTAACTGGCATACCTACCTTGGTTAAAGATGTGATATGCACTCAAGGGATACGAACCACTTGTGGTTCGAAGATGCTGGAAAATTTCATTCCACCTTACAATGCCACAGTAATAGAAAAATTGAAGGCACAAAAGGCAGTAATACTAGGCAAAACAAATATGGATGAGTTCGCTATGGGCTCCTCCACTGAGCATTCCGCCTTCTTTCCCACCCATAACCCTTGGGATTTAAGTCGTGTTCCCGGGGGCAGCAGTGGTGGCTCAGCCGCTGCTGTGGCTACCGATGAAGCTATCTATGCCCTTGGCTCGGATACCGGGGGGAGCGTCCGTCAACCAGCGGGATTTTGTAATATGGTCGGCCTCAAACCAACCTATGGCCGCGTAAGCCGCTTTGGTTTAGTCGCTTTCGCTAGCTCCCTTGACCAAATTGGACCGATAACTAAAGATGTGCCCGACTGCGCTTTGGTGATGAGTGCCATTGCTGGACATGACCCTAGAGATTCAACCTCGGTTCCCTATCCTGTTCCAGACTATAGCCAGCACTTAATTCCTGACCCTTCGGGCTCGAGCCCTCGAGGCTTCGCCCTCGAGGGACTAAAGATCGGTATTCCCCAAGAGTACTTCGTAGAGGGCATGCAGAATGAAGTAAGAGCAGCTTTAGAGACAGCCATAAGGAAATTAGAGGAGCTGGGTGCAGAAATAGATTGGGAGACCTCTCTACCATCTACCAAGTATGCCTTAGCCGTCTATTATATACTTGCTCCCTCTGAAGCCTCAGCAAATCTGGCTCGCTATGATGGAGTAAAATATGGCTTCTCTGAGCGAGGTGCCAGCAATGTGATAGAAACAACAGAAAAGACACGACAATTCGGTTTCGGTTCCGAGGTTAAAAGGCGCATAATGTTAGGCACTTATGCTTTATCTGCTGGCTATTATGATGCCTACTATCTCAAGGCACAAAAGGTGCGCACCTTGATAAAGCAAGAATTTGACCAAGCCTTTAAAAAGTATGATGCTTTAGTCACTCCAACCTCGCCAACAGTAGCTTTCAAGCTAGGCGAAAAAATAGAAGACCCGATGCAGATGTATTTGAGCGATGTGTGCACCTTGCCGATAAATATTGCTGGCGTCCCAGCTATTTCCATCCCTGCTGGGTTCGCTAGAGATCCTTCCCCTTCACTTCGTTCAGGGTCAGGACAAGGCCTGCCCATCGGCATGCAGATTATAGGTAAGCCTTTTAGCGAGGAAACACTGTTGCGCATTGCTTTTGCCTACGAGCAAACAACTGACTGGCACAAAAAAAGGCCACCATTATGATGAAAATGATTCAAGTCAATTGCTATTCAGGTCATACTTATGCTGAACGACCACAATCTTTCCTGTGGCAGGGTACAGAATATAAGGTTGAGGAGATAGAAAAAGTATGGCAAGAACAAGGCAAAAAATTATTTAAAGTCATTACAGAGCAGGGTAAATTATTTGAGTTATGCTACAGTGAAACAGAGGACCAATGGTCAGCTACTGAATTGGTAACTTAGTGGAAATAGAGCAGATTCTTTAAATTCCTCAAGGCAATGTCTGCGCTCCAGCAGGATAACAGCAACTCAGTCACGAATATGTTCTAATTGAACACGCTGAAGAAGCCTCATCTTCTCTTTAACTTCCCTGATAGTCTCTTTAGCTATAGCTTCAGCTCGATTAGCTCCATCAGCCAGAACCTCAGTAATATAATTAGGTTTGGAGGCTAAAATAGCCCGCTTTTCCCGGAAAGGCTCAAGAGTTGAGCTAATACTTTCAGCTAGCATCTTTTTGCACTCAACACAGCCAATGCCGGCACGACGACATTCAGAAGCAATCTCATCTACTCGTGCCGGGGTGAAAAATTTATGAAGGCAGAAAATGTTACATATGTCAGGGTGTCCCGGGTCAGAGCGGTACCTCCGCGCTGGATCGGTAAAGGCAGTCATTACCCGCTCCAAGATTTCCTGGGGAGAGGCGGCTATTTCAATATAGTTGTTA
This sequence comes from Dehalococcoidia bacterium, assembly GCA_023129815.1. Taxonomy (GTDB): domain Bacteria; phylum Chloroflexota; class Dehalococcoidia; order GIF9; family AB-539-J10; genus 20-14-all-45-10. The sequence continues at coordinate 5,035 of JAGMBH010000078.1, read as the reverse complement.
TAGCTTTTACTCATCTTCTGTATTCCATCCAAGCCCAAAATCAAAGGAAAGGAGGTGAGCTTTGCTTGCGGCTCGGGAAACACAAATCCATAAATGGAATTGAACCGGCGTACTATCTCTCGAGCTAATTCAAGATGAGGAAGCTGGTCCTCACCTACAGGAACAATCTCTCCTTTATAAAGGGCAATATCAGCCGTCATGAGAACAGGATAACCTACCAGTCCATAATTAACATTATGTGGCTGCATCTTCACCTTCTCTTTAAACGTGGGCACACGCAATAACCAGCTCAAAGGGGTCACCATGCTGAATAAAGTGTGAAGCTCTACCACTTGAGGCACATGAGACTGAACAAAGATAATGCTTTTCTGCGGGTCAATACCGGCTGCCAGCCAATCAAGCACCATCTCATAAATATCCTCCCGAAGGCTTTCTGTACTCTCAAGCGTAGTGAGAGCATGGATATCCACTACACAGTAAATGCAATCGTACTCATCCTGAAGGGAAATGCAATTCTGAATAGTCCCTAGATAGTTACCGATATGCTGCTTGCCTGTGGGACGGAAACCAGAAAAGACACGTTTCATTGTTTGTTTTGGGACGAAGTTTAACACAAAGGACAAATAAGCAACAAGGCTAAAGGAATCTGGTTTGACATGTCACCTAATAAATTAACTTAGCCAGCTATATTTACACCAGCTTAAATATAGTGGTAGCGCATACCGGATTCGAACCGGTGATCTCCTCCTTGAGAGGGAGGTGTCCTAAACCCCTAGACGAATGCGCCTTACTGGCTGGGGATCCAGGATTCGAACCTGGCCTAACTGATCCAGAGTCAGTCGTCCTACCGCTAGACTAATCCCCAACGAGTTAATTATAACTGCATAACGCCTACGAAGCAAGAAGTTGAGCTAGCTAGACCCTTGTTGCTATACTTAAGGAGGAGTTCTAAAGTGACCGATTTGGACAGTTGCCAAAGAGTTTTAGGGATACACTTTAACGATGAGTCTTTGTTAGAGCAAGCTTTTGTGCACCGCTCCTACCTTAATGAAAATCCCGACTTCGCTCTGCCCAGTAACGAGCGACTGGAGTTTTTAGGCGACGCTATTCTCGACTTCATAACAGCTGAACAGCTATATAGTGAATTCCCAGAGCTACCCGAAGGGGAACTGACTACGATCCGTGCTTCCCTAGTTTGCCGTCAGACCTTAGCAGAGGTAGCTTGTTCGCTCAAACTTGGCGACTGGCTTTTGCTGGGACAGGGCGAGGAGGCAAGCGGGGGGAAGGAGAAGCAAAGCAACCTGGCAAATGCCATGGAGGCGCTAATCGGAGCTATATACCTCGACCAGGGATTGCCTAAAGCCAAGGAATTTATCTTCAAGCAACTCAAACCATTTCTAGAGAGAATAAAACACGGAGAGCTAAGCCCCAATTACAAAGCATTATTACAGGAGTTCATCCAAAGTGAAAAACATTCCCCGCCAACCTACCGTCTGATAGAAGCCATTGGCCCCGACCATGATAAGCAATTCACTGTGGAGGTGCTCATAGAAGGCAAGATTTTGGGCAGAGGTACAGGAAAGAGTAAGAAAGTCGCTGAAATGGAGGCAGCAAAGTCAGCCTGGGGGAAATTAAGGGCAAAGGAGGCCCTCAACAACTACTCCTTATCTGGCGAGGGACAAATAAAGGGGTGAAAAGCCATGGGTAGACGAGATTTCAGGTGGAGAGAGACCAAGAAACCTAAGAAGGGAGCTAAAAAATCAAAAGTAGCTTCTGAGTTCATGCCACCCACAGAGGTAGAGGTGGTTAAGAAGAAAAAAAAGCCAACCACCGAGGAATACGAAGAATAGATGAAATGGGAAAAGGAGGCCCTCCTTGCATCCACCCTTTATCTGGCGAGGGATGTGTGGCAGCTTACACGAAACTTTTCCACAGGGGCAAGCTGAAGGAACGAATAGAGGCGGCTAAATCCCTATTACAGAGTTGCCATCTTTGCCCTCATCACTGTGGTGTCAACCGCCTCGAGGATGAAGTAGGTAAGTGTCGCACAGCAAGCGAAGCCATAGTATCCAGCTATGGACCTCACTTCGGTGAGGAAGCACCACTGGTGGGCAGATGTGGTTCAGGCACTATTTTTTTCACTAACTGCAATCTGAGATGCCTTTTCTGTCAAAATTACTCCATAAGCCAGCTAGGCGAAGGCGAAAAGGTGAACAAGCAAGAGTTAGCTTGCATGATGCTTTCCCTTCAAGCTCAAGGATGCCACAACATAAATCTGGTATCGCCCACACATGTAGTTCCCCAAATATTAGAGGCGCTAGAGGTAGCAGTAGAGTCAGGATTACAGCTCCCCCTAGTGTACAACTCTGGTGGCTATGACTCGGTGGAGACCCTGAACATCCTTGACAGCATTGTTGATATTTATATGCCTGATATGAAGTATGGTGATAAAAGAGTGGCTAAAGAACTATCAGGGATTGAAAACTATCCGCAGGTAAACAGGGCAGTAGTTAAGGAAATGCACCGCCAAGTAGGCGACCTAAAGATAGACGGAGATGGAATAGCTCAACGAGGGCTTTTAGTGCGCCACCTGGTCTTGCCCAATGGATTAGCCGGAACAAAAGAGGTGGTAAATTTCATTAGTGAGCAAATTTCCTTAAATACTTATGTCAACATCATGGCTCAATATAACCCATGTTACAAAGCTTATGAGATCCCGAGTTTGGCACGGCCAATTTCAACAGCAGAATTTCAGGAGGCTGTAGAGCTAGCTCACCAAGCAGGACTAAATCGGCTGGATAGAGCCAGACCCATAATTATGAGGTTTTAAAATGGCGGAAATGGCTCGTCTCTCAGCTAAAGTTTATGGTCGCGTGCAAGGTGTCTTTTTCCGCTATTTTGTAAAGAATGCAGCTAAAAATTTGGGGCTAAAAGGTTATGTGCGCAACCTACCCCGTGGCGATGCAGTAGAAGTTCAATCCGAGGGAGATAAACAGCAACTAGAGAAACTAATAGAGCAACTTAAAATAGGCCCACCAGGGGCTTGGGTCAATAGGGTAGAAATAGATTGGTCAGGTTATTCAAGAGAGTTCACTGATTTTAGCATAAGATACTAGCGTAGCAGAGAATTAAAAGTCGAAGGTCAAAAATCAAAATGACGCCTCAAAATGCAAAACTTTTTGATTTTTGCTCTGTATTTTTGCTTTTTGCATTTCTTAATCCCCAAGTTGACTTCTACCCTGGTCAATCAGATTTAAGTACTCACACTCCACCCGGGCCAATTGTGCAGCTTCACGATCAACTTCATGCGGTTCGCCAATAAGGATCTTGCCACATTCCTCTATCCTCCCCTTCCTCGGATCATCAGTATAGAAAAACTTTTGACGGGCTTCAATAATCCCCAAGTCGAAGGGCAAGGTGTAATAAAGATCAGCAAGCACTCTCTCTATTCCTAATTCGTACAAGGCGCCCCATCCTTCTTCACCGATCCGATATTTACTCATTGGCAGTAAACCTAGCAGATTTGCTATACTAAAACGACCTCTATTGCCACAAACCTTAAAGGGCGCCACACTGATCAAGAAGTCGCTGCGTAAGACTGCATTAGGCACCCAGAAAGTAGGCGTGGCAAAAAATTTGGTCAGCGGATTCTCTATCTCCAAGAAAATGGAATCCCTGACATCAAGCATAAGCACATGGCGAAAACTATATCCTAAAGCTTGGTATATTGGATATATTGACTCCCCACCGGGAGTCCCATCAACAATGATGACATCGGCATCGCTGACTTTCTTGATGCCCTCGATAATAATATTCAATATTTCGGGGCTGGTAGTCACCGGATACGGCAAGGGGTAACCAGCGCAAGGTTTGATTAACACGCGCCTTGCCCAGGAAAGCCGTGGGGGAGGTGTAAAAACAAAATCAGAGGTTTTAAAAATCATTACTTTTAGCTATAGACCATTTACCCAGTGCTCCCACCATGATTGCTTCGCTTCACTCGTAGCTAACATTGTTTTGTTAATTACAAAGCTGGTTTCAAGACCACAATCTCGGTGACCGCCGGTAGCTCATCAAGTTTAAACTCAATCTCGCTAGAATCCATTTTTCCCACATTCACCTTACCGCGGAGAAAATCATCAACGCCGGCTATAGGATAAGTACACTGAGGCGTCTTAAAATGCATCGGGATTATTACCCTCGACTTTAGCTGATCACATACTCGGCTAGCATTAGCAGCAGCAATAGTATAAAAGCCACCTACAGGAATAAACAGTATATCTACGGCACCAATTTCATTGATTTGCCCTTGGCTAATCAAATGTCCTAAGTCACCCAAATGGCAGAGTTTTATGTCATCCAAGGTAAAACAAAAAACGGTGTTGGTTCCTCTTTGCTTACCTTGAGCGGTATCATGATAAGTAGCAATGCCTCTAAACTGAACTCCTTTAGCAATTTTTGTGCCACTACCTTTAACTACCTCTGGCTTTCCTCGCACCGCTGAAACATTATTGTGATCAGCATGACCATGGCTTACCACCACAATATCAGCAACCTCCTTTATAGGAGAATAATTAATACCTCCGCCCACGGTATAGGGATCAGTAACTACCTTCAACCCCTCCTCAGATGTAATCAAAAAGCAAGCATGACCTAACCACTTTATAATCATAATAACCTCCTCTACCTCGCCAGATAAAGGGATGGGCGGGCGAGGATCACCCTATTTAATTTGCTTCGCTCCACTCACAGCTAACATTACTTGGCTAGTGATAAAGCTAATTCGACCAAAGTTCTGACCCCTACTCCAGTAGCTCCTTTCACTACGTAGCCACTTTCCTTACTGCTTGAGGCAGTACCTGCTATGTCAAGATGAACCCAAGGAGTATTATCTACAAATTCAGCTAAGAAAAGAGCGGCGGTGATAGCTCCCCCATACTTATCACCGGTATTCTTAATATCAGCAATTTCACTTTTATTTTGCTCCTTATATTCCTCAGGCATAGGCATTTGCCACAACTTCTCCCCAGCTTCG
>JAGMBH010000077.1 GCA_023129815.1 Dehalococcoidia bacterium | reverse complement strand
CATCTGCCTCGCCATATTGAATAAGTCTGAAAGCATCACCGATAGCATGACTGCCACTAGCGCAGGCGGTAACTACACACTGACTCGGTCCCTTAGCACCAAAAATGATGGAGATCTCCCCTGCTGCCATGTTGGGTATGAAGCCAGGAATAAAGAAGGGGGAAACCTTATCTGGCCCCTCCTCTCGAAGAGTAAAAAGATTCTTTTCATAAGTACTCATGCCACCAACACATGTGCCCACCACTATTCCCACTCTATCAGCATTGCTATCGTTGATAATCAATCCAGCATCATCCATCGCTATACGAGTAGCCACCAGGGCATAGTGAATAAAGGGGTCGGTTCTCCTTATCCTCTTCTTATCCAAGAAATCTTCAGGATGGAAATCCTTTAGCTCGGCGGCAATTTGCGTCTTAAAACCGGAGGGGTCAAACTTAGTGATTCTTGCTATCCCTGATTTGCCCTGGCATAAAGCCTGCCATGACTGCTCAGCACCGGTTGCCAGAGGAGTAACGGCGCCAATGCCGGTAACAACTACTCTCCTCTTATGGTTCATTGTTGACTTTTTGACTCGATGTAATTAAGAGCGTCTTGGACGGTTTGTATTTTCTCCGCGTCCTCGTCTGGGATTTCAATCCCGAAGGTATCTTCTGCTGCGGTAATAAACTCTATCAGATCTAAGCTATCAGCACCAAGATCATCAATAAATGAGGCTTCGGGAACTACTTTTGTTTCCTCAACTTCCAATAGCTCTACGATTAACTTTTTTAACCTTTCAAGGATATTTCCATCACTCATTTTTTACCTCACTTCTGGGCTGAGGCTGTTTAATTTTGTCTCATCCGGATTCTCGTAGTGCGACCCTTTAGGGTCGTGCACGAGGCTAAAGTAGTTGCCTGATTTATCAGGCTCTTATTGCCCAATAAATTGGGCAACTACTATATTTTTAAACACCCTCAGGCTGTCCTCCCTTCTTTGAGTCGCCTCCGGTCCATTTTACCTGAGCCAGTCTTGGGTATGCTTTCTACAAACTCAATTTTATGGGGCAGCTTATAATTAGCTAGGTTCTGGCGGCAAAAGTTGCGTATTTCCTTTGCCGTAGCAACTTGCCCTTCCTTGAGCACTATAAAGGCTGTCGGGATTTGCCCTTTAAGCTCATCCATAACACCGACATACGCTGCTTCAGCAACACTGGGATGCTTTAAAAGCACATCCTCAACCTCTGTGGGCGGAATTTTAACTCCAGCCGAGGTCACTATGATAAACGATTTCTTCTCTATATAGTCTATATAGCCATCTTCATCTATGCGGACTAAATCACCACTATAAAACCAGCCACCCTTAAGAACCCGAGCTGTGAGCTCAGGTGCTTTATAATATTCCTTCATTACCATAGGACTCCGACAAACAATTTCTCCTATTTCACCCTGGGGAACTTCCTTGCCAGCGGCATCTATTATCTTGATATCCTCAACTGGCTTGCCCGCTGTCCCCAGCTTGCGGTTGTGAATATCACCAAAGGTAGTAGCAAGAGCCTCGGTGGTCCCGTATATCTCACAAAGAGTCAAGCCAAACTTTTCCTCTAAAGCCTTCATAAGATGAGCTGAGGCTTTTGCCCCGGCAGTAAGCGCCACCCGTAAGGAACTGAGGTCATAACTCTTAAGGGTCTCATCATCCAACATGGCTAGGGCATTATACATAGCTGGGACGCCCACCAGTATAGTCGCCTTTTCCTGCGTTATGGTCTCTAAAGCGTTCCCGGGAGTGAAACGGGGGAGAATTACCACGGTAGATCCTTTCATAAACGAAGGAAGGATAACAGCTACCAACCCCAAAGCATAAAAGAAGGGAATCATAGATATACAGACATCGTCTCTCTCTTGTTCCAGAGCTGATGTAACTATGGGAGCAGTTGCCATGAGCGAAGTATGAGTATGCACTACACCCTTTTGCTTCCCTAAAACACCAGAGGTATATATGATAGCAGTCTCATCGTCATCTTCTATATCAACAACCGGTGATGCGGAAGAGCTATCAGCCATCATCTTGGCATAGGAGTCGCTATCAACTTCGATAACGTGTTTCAGTAAAGGGATGTTGGGGAGGATCGAAGATAGCATCTCAGAAAAACTTTTTTCTGTTAGCAAGATCGTAGAATCGGAGTCACGGAGTAAGAAATCATATTCAGGCGCCTTAAGCATAGCATTAAGGATTACGATTTTGCCTCCAGCTTTAACCACCCCAAAATAATTGAAGACCCATTCAGGGGTACAAGACATTAAAATGGCTACATGGTCACCTTTCCTCATCCCTAGCCCCATAAGAGCGTTGGCTATCCTATTGGAGCGTTCGTCTAATTCTTGATAACTAACTCTTTCAGGGCCAAGGACAATAGCCGTTTTCTGCGGCACCTCCCTAACAGTTTTCTCCAGCATCTCTTTGATATTCATGCTCACCTCCAAAACTTCTCTTTCAATTATATAAAACTACTAGTTCTGGAGACAATACAATTTGGGGGCTAAGGCTTTTCCATTTTGGTTGATTTGGCATATATAGCATCATCCAAGTACGGAGAATATGAAAAGGCCACAGTGGCCAAGAGAGTTAATTGTCGCGGTACAGAGTCAGCTTTGTCTACCTAGCAGTTATCCTGGATGCTTTCTCCCTTAAAGCGACGGTTCCGTGTTATCTTCACCAGTATTGACATAGAACTCACACTGAATACACATATGATATACTGGCTCTTGTGAAGAGTAGACTACGCTATTTGTGGAGACATTCATGATTTAAAGAGGCTTCACTCGACACTAGACTACTGCTCACTAAATGAGTTTGAAGATAAGTCGCTATAAAACAAAACAGGGGCCATCTTGCCGGATCGGTCAAACCCTTTTTGCCCAAACACTGGTGTGTAGTCCGACAGCTTGCTACCCTTGTGCTCGAGCTTCTACAAGATTCTGACCATGCTTTGGAAAGCTATCTCCCTCAACTATAGATAGCCAGCCACTGAAAGACGAGCCAATTCCAGCTTTTTCTGCCGGAGTCCAATAGTTCAAATCTTTATGGGGCTTGAAGAAGTTATAATGAACTAAGCAGCCGTTTAGCAATAACCTAGAGTTCTTTTCCTTCTTCACCTTTTGTACTAGCTTATTACCACGCATTAGAGGTTTGTTAACCTTCTTTGTCATAGCTTTGCTGGGTTTAATTATAAATCCTATATGTTGACAGCCTTCCATACCCTCTTTAAGCATCAATTCAATGTTGTTTAGATACATTTCCAGTGTGTTCGTGATAACTCTTCGTGGAAATTTGCCAGCTTTTTCAGTTGCCTGCCACATAAGCGCCTGGAAATTTTGCATGGTGCGTGACTGCGACATGCAGGAAGCTAACAAAAATCTAGTCCTGGAGTCTATTATATGCCAAATCCACCACTTTTCACCTCTTATCTTTAGAGACGTTTCAGCGGCGATCCAAACATCCCCCACCTTTGGTTTGTAGGCTTTGGTTTTTTCAATAGCCACTTTAGTAAAACGAATTATCCACCTGTAGATGGTAGAGGTAGAAGGATAGTTCCTATATTGTTGTTCTATATGCCGACAAATAGCACAGATAGACCTTCTTTCGTAAAACATATTCAGAGCTGAGGCTACCTGAAATGAAGGTGTCTTCATATGAGGCAAGGCATCGTTGTCAGCAAACTTTCTTCCACAGTCCTTACAAAAGTATCTTTGCAGACCTTGGTATTGCCCATATTTCACTATGTTTTTCGAGTCACAGAGCTTGCACTTCAGATCTGTTCCTCTGTCTAAACTGCGTCTAAAAAAGCCAGTTATAGCACTATTTATTGTCATTCCTATTTCCTACTCCTCTTAGCCATTAGTGCCTCTTATCTAACAACCCTTCACCGACACCCTTATTCCCACATAGTGAGTGTCTTTGTCTTGTGAAAATGTATTGATGCTCTGCTGCATTATTCCCACGCTTGATTGAGCCCATCTTTGTGAACCCAGCCTCCTGTTTTTCGACAAAAAGGGCTAAGGAGGGCTTAGCCACGTAGCACATTACCACCTTATTCTGTTGAATTACCAACAACTCCTCGAATTCATTCAATGGACGACAACCCAGCGCCGAACGAGGCCCTTTCAAATTATATACTTCCCCAATGAAATAAGGAAGCCTTGGTATTCTTTCAGTGCTTTGGCGACACGTATGTTGATTGATGTCAGGCTTGGTATAGTACCAACATCACTCTCTGTATATAGGACTTAGTTTAGCTCACTCGACTCGTGAGTCCTATACTGCAGAGGTAGATTTTGAGGTTAGCACAAGTAGGTTGTAGTAGCTACGCATCGCTAACAAGGCATAGCTTCTGGCAACATTTTCATCCACAGCTTTATCAAAGAAGGGAATGCGCGAGACGGTAGTTGAGAGATTAGGAACTCCATCTATTATTCACTATGGTAGAGGTGAGAGGATTCGAACCCCACCCACCTCCATACAGAGGAGGCGCTCTCCCAGCTAAGCTACAGCCCCAAGAACAGTCAGTTATTATACCAGATTACTATGCCGTGATGATAAATTTATTAAAAAAAGAATCATCCTTTGTTATCGCTTTTATTACACAACCGCTGTAATATCCATTAGTCTTGAATAGATGAATTCTTACACAAAGGAGGATAATCCATGACTGCTAAAGTCGTAACCGATAGCACATCTGACTAGCCGCTGAATTTCCTGAAGACAAGGGCAGCGTTTGCTCCACCAAAGCCAAAGGAATTGGAAAGAGCAATGTTCACTTCTGCTTTTCTAGCTACATTAGGGACACAGTCTAAGTCACATTCAGGGTCTGGGGTATCATAATTTATAGTAGGAGGGATTATGCCATCCCTGATAGTCAGGACAGTGAAAATAGCTTCCACGGCGCCGGCGCCGGCCAATAAATGACCAATCATAGATTTATTGGAGCTTACAGGCACTTCCTTGCTATGTTCCCCCAAGGCAATCTTTATAGCCTTAGTCTCAGATGTATCATTGAGGGGAGTAGATGTGCCATGAGCATTGATATAATCGATATCACCAGCCGAGATAGCAGCCTCACTCAAAGCTAACTTGATACACTTTGCTTGATTTTCTGGATCGGGCTCCGTTATGTGAAAACCATCAATGTTAGAACCAAAGCCTGCAAGCTCAGCATAAATCTTACCCCCCCTTTTCATAGCTGCGCCAAGCTCCTCCAGGATAACAATCCCAGCACCTTCTCCAAGCACAAAGCCATCACGGTCTTTATCAAAGGGACGCGATGCTTTTTCTGGCTCATCATTCCTGCGAGATATGGCTCCCATCCTAGCCAGTCCAGCGACGCCTACAGGAAGAATATAGGCATCGCTCCCTCCAGCAATCACGGCATCTGCCTCGCCATATTGAATAAGCCTGAAAGCATCACCGATAGCATGACTGCCACTGGCGCAGGCGGTAACTACACACTGGCTCGGTCCCTTAGCACCAGAAACGATGGAGATCTCCCCTGCTGCCATGTTGGGTATGAAGCCGGGGATAAAGAAGGG
>JAGMBH010000076.1 GCA_023129815.1 Dehalococcoidia bacterium | reverse complement strand
CCGAAGGATAACGACATGGCTCAATTTCTTGTCCAGCAAACTTTCTAGCCCTGGCGACAGTTCCTTTAGTCGTCAGGTCATTAGGAGCAAAGCAGTATCTGCCCTCGACCAGGGTTTTGGCAACACGATTGAACTCTTGGCACAGAAACCTCCGATTCCCAAATCCCCACCTGCATTTCCCTGACGAGGATGTTGTCGGTCATTTTGAAAACTAGCTGGAGCCTTCTATCAGCGCATTAAAGAATTAGTGACAAGGGCGATTTGTGGCGGCGGAGACTTTATTGAATTGTCTCAAGTGTTTCCCCTAATATTTCTTCTACACGACTGAGTGCTTCTTTAGCTCCTCTCTCAGCAGCTATTCCCAGATATTTCCTAAAGTCAATAAACTTTCCTACACCCTCTATCACCGCATCTGGTACTTTTGAATCTTTGAGAAGAAAGGCAAACAACTCATCCCCTGACTTCTTCCTTATCTCTTCATATGGGATTGCATCAGCCAGTGTTGTCGCTGCTGTTTTTAACTGGTTATAGTCTCCTGTTAATGTTTCATGAGTAGATTCTAGCTCGCTATGCTTTTCTTTTAACTGTTCAAACTCCCCCGCCAGGGTTCTTTTTTCTGATTCCAACCCTTCTAATTTGGACTCATACCCAGCTATTCGGGACTCATATCTTTCCGTTAATTCTGTCTTTTCCTTGTTTAGGCTTGATACTTGTGACTTTAGGTGTTCTACATCGGCTAGCCTATCCACAATTTCGTTGTAATTGGCTTTTAATGACTCATAATCTCCGCCTACTACTTCAACTACCTTTCCCACAAGTTTGTCATAATTCTTTCTTTCCTTATCACGCTCCTTCGCTACTACTACCATTTGCGATTCTAAATTCCCTACCTCACGATCATGCTGTTCTTTCAGTGCCGCGTATGTCACGAGGGCGCTTACCTTAGCAACAGCGTCGGCTCGGCCTTTGATGTCGTACGGACCAAACACCTTATCCGCCGCCCTATCCATGCCAGAAAGCGATTCAGAATATTCCCTTAATACTTTGCCAACCACAGGATCCAGGCCTAACTGATGATATAATCCGTCCGCAAGTTGCTTTTGCTCCAGGCTCATCTTTTCCAGGCTGACTTCCTCAATCTTCATAAGTTGTCTTTGTTCTATATTCTTCTCTTCCATTTTTGTCCCCCTTCAATTGTAGTATTTCCAACCACTTTTACACTCAGCAAATTCCCCCGGCCTTTTCCATCTCTTTCCCTGTTCAGAGATAAAACTATCTAACGAGTCACTGAGACAAGTGATCCACCTTAAGTATATTATATACCCGGCCCAAAAACTCTTGCATCTATCCCTAGAAAAGGAACACTGTTGAGCCAGGAAGGGACGAACCACCGCCAGAGACTCGGTCCTTGCTTTCCATGCTCGGTTTCCTCGATATCGAGGCGCCTGAGCTCTCAGTCTGGTGTACCCGATTCTTCTCAGCCACTTGCCCGAAGCTTAACAAATTAAAAAGAGGCAAGCCAAACTGACCTGTCTCTCAAATCTCCTGGTAGCGGGGGCGAGACTTACCTCGTTTTGCTCCCCTGTCTCTCCTTCAGCTCGGGCACATAAAATGGTGCATGCGGCTTGTTTCGCCTTCCCAAATGCCTACCAGAAACCTCGACAAAAGGACAGAATGTATGTATCATCGTAGGTTAATATGATAGTGGATATGAGAAAGGGTGCCACCCCAGAGGAGATAGATGGGGTGGTAGAGCGGGCCAGGTCGCTGGGACTGGACATCCAGTTGAACTTAGGCACCAACAAAACAATAGTTGCTATACTGGGAAGTAACACAGGACAACTGCCCACTGACATCTTCGCCGTGCTCCCTGGCGTGGAGAACGTAGCCCGGATTATGAAACCCTACAAGCTCGCCTCCCGGGAATTCAAGGCAGAGGACAGCATAGTTTCCATTAATGGAATCGAGATTGGTGGCAAGCGCATCGTGGTTATGGCAGGGCCGTGCGCTGTGGAGAGCGAGGAGCAGTTCATGAAAGCGGCCAGGATTGTGAAGAGCTCCGGGGCCTGTATTGTGCGCGGTGGCGCCTTCAAACCACGCACCTCTCCTTTCAGCTTTCAGGGGCTGGGGAAGGCTGGCCTGGAGTTGCTGACGCGAGCCAGGGAGCGATTCAGCATACCTGTCGTCACCGAAGTGGTGGATACCCACGATGTCAGCCAGGTATCCAAGTATGCCGATATTCTTCAAGTTGGGGCTCGAAATATGCAAAACTTCACCCTACTGACTGAGATTGGCAAGAGCAAGTGCCCGGTTCTCCTCAAGCGAGGCTTATCAGCCACTATTACTGAGTGGCTTACAGCGGCCGACTATCTGCTGGCAGAGGGCAATAGCCAGGTTATTCTCTGCGAGAGGGGCATCAGAACCTTTGAGGACAGCGCTCGCTTCTCCCTTGATGTCTGTTCTATACCCGTGGTTAAGAAATTCAGCCACTTGCCTTTGATCGTCGACCCCAGCCACGCTGCCGGCCACTACACCCTTGTTCCGGCTATAGCCAAGGCGGCTGTCGCTGCTGGCGCTGATGGATTACTCATCGAAGTTCACCCCAACCCCAAGGAAGCCTTGGTGGATGGACTTCAGTCCCTCACTCCATCAGACTTCGCCAGGTTGATGAAGGAGCTCAGGCGAATTGCTAAATCGGTAGGCAGATATATCTAGCCAGAGCATAGGCATTCCATAACCGCAGGCCTAGTCACCACCCATCAACAGGACTCAGCTTATTTAACCCATCTATCCCTTGACCTACTGTGAGCATCTAACAAAAGGGCGAATTACTCGCTGGGGTTGGATTTGAACCAACGACCTTCGGGAGACCTGCCCTTTCCCCAAGGTTAGGGACTTGGGGTCTTAGTTAATATTAATGGTTCAGTTTCTTGGTAACTCCTTCAGGCTGGGAAGTGCACTGGCCTTAGGATTATAGAGGGGCGCCTTTCTTGAGGCTGCTTCGGGCCACTTTCCTACGAAGTGTATGGGGATGTTTAGTGAGTGCACTTAGCTTGATAACATTGTGGACCTCGAAGCCGAAATCTTGCGCCTCATATTGTGCTAGGCCTTGGCCCGTTTCCCCTTAGTTCGCTTGCTTTGGCCACACGGGGTCAGTGTACATGTGGGTTTTTTCCTCAAGTTCGTTCCTAGAGGGGCAATATCGTTGAAATCCCAAAGCTAAAAAATTGATTCTAGAGCCTCACCTGGCCTGGACACCCCCTGGCTTGACATCGCTCCATGTGACTTCTCTGCAAACCGCATCTGGATTGTTTGGTAGAGGTTGCTAAGATACTGGTATTGCAGAGCTTCTTCCAGCCGTCGATAAAGCCTCGAGCTATCCTCAAACTTCACCGACTTAGTGTATCTCAGCACCATGTCAAGGCTCTGCCAGCCACCAAGCCTCACAATGTGCTCTACATCTAAGCCAGCATGGCAGGATTGCGGATGGGGCCCCCTTGGCACCGCTCCAAGACACACTTATATGGACAGTGTTGGAATAGCTCTCGAAACTGCACATGCGAATAGAGAATTCTTGGCTAAAAATGCTTATATCACATTGACAGAAAAACGAAAGGGACCAATGGTTAGTTATTATATGTGATATAATAGATATGGCATAAGACTACTATTTCTGTATAAGGAGGTAAAATGCCTGGTCTTAAGGGATTTCGGTATGTGTATGCAGCAGGACAGATAACCAAGCTTTTGGAAAAGGCTCAAAAAACAGGACGGCCAGATAAATTGAATTTCTCATATGTCAGGGATACTTGGCTACTTAAGAACGCACAGTATAGGTCTGTTCTTGATATATTGGAGGATATGGGGTTTATTGATAGCTCTGGTATCCCTACTAGTTCATATGCTCAGTATCAAAACCCGCCAAAAGCTAAACAAGCTTTGGCTCAAGGAATCAGAATAGCTTATCCTGAACTATTCAAGGCCTACCCTAATGCCTATTCACTATCGAAGTCTGACTTAGAGGGATATTTTAAGCAGCAAACAGGGAAAGCTGGTTCAGTGCTTGAGAAGATGATTTCTACTTTTAAGACTTTATGTAGTCTAGCAGACTTCTCTGCAGTAGAAGTTGCTCCAGTAGAAGAATTGCCTAAATATCCTTATGAGGAACCAGAAAAAGGGAAAATAGGGGTTAGAGTCGAGCCCAATGTATACGTCAATATTGAGATACATATTTCACCCGAAATAACTGATGAAAAGATTGAAACAATATTCAAAAATATGAGGCGCTACTTGCTAACAAATGAATGAAGATTTTTTAAACCTTATTCATAATGCTAGACAGCTTAAAGCAAGTTTACCTATTCTAGAGCCTAAGAAAATTCTTGTTGAGGAGAAATATACTGATGATATTCTTCCTTTTGACCTTTACAGAAGGACGAGACAAAATATCGAAAAGATAGCCGACCAAATTAACAAATCATTTTACTACGCGATATATGATGGTGCTGCTATACTGATGCGCCGCCTTATTGAAATGCTCCTTATTCTTGCCTTTAAAAGGATAGGACAAGAGGACTCTATACGTGGTTCTGGGGGTAACTATTTACAGCTTTCAGAGATAATCAACTGCGCTATTCAAAATAGGCAACTTGATTTATCTAGAAATGCCAAAGACTATTTTGGTATCTTCAAAGAGAAAGGTGACTTATCTGCCCATAACCCCTTTTATAATTGTAGAAAAAAGGACCTTGCGCTCATTCAGCACAAATTTCGCTCACTTATTGAAGAATTGTTTTATAAAGCTGGTATTTTAGAGTAAGAAAACAAACCAGGCTTCATTTGGAGATTACTACCTAGTTTATACCTCTTAATGAAAATCTTGGTATTACGTAAGAAAGAGGGCTCCCCTACCCCCGCAACCGCGCCATAATAAAGATACAAGCAGCAGCGGAATGAAAGGCACAAACAGAGGAAAACAGTCGTTTCATGAAAACAGGACCGAAAACAGCCACTTTCGAGAAAACGGGAACGAAAAAGGGCCATGAAACTCCGTGGCCCGTCAAATACGAAAGTTGGTAGCGGGGGTTGGATTTGAACCAACGACCTCCGGGTTATGAGCCCGACGAGCTTCCACTGCTCTACCCCGCGACAAAAACCCACAAAAAACTGCGATTTCTGTGGCAACTATATAAAAGGTTTTGTGCTCAGCCTGATGTAGGTCAAGGCCTCGGCCATTAGTACGGCTTAGCTAAACGGATTACTCCGCTTACACACGCCGCCTATCAAGCAAGTAGTCTACTTGCGGCCTTACCCGGTTAACCCGGTGGGAGATCTTATCTTGGGGTGGGCTTCGCACTTAGATGCTTTCAGCGCTTATCCCCTCCAGACTTGGCTACCCAGCACTGCTGCTGGCGCAACAACTGGCACACCAGAGGTCTGTCCCTCCTGATCCTCTCGTACT
>JAGMBH010000075.1 GCA_023129815.1 Dehalococcoidia bacterium | reverse complement strand
TTAAAAGCTCCAAGGAACGGTGATATTTCGCCTGAGGTCGCACCTCTGAATAGAGCCGGGGGGCTGTCTCTACATTATGGTTCAAGACGGTAGGCTGGGCAGCAATCACTTTCTCCAGCGCCGATAGGGAACCTCGAAAATCGGGAATGAGCACCTCAACCCCTATACCTGAGTTATGGCGGTGCAGGGCTCTTATAGCCTGAGCAAACTGCACTGCACCTCCGTCAGGGAGGTCATCGCGGCAAACAGAAGTAATGACTACATAGCGTAGCCCCAATTTCTTGACTGCTGACACGATATGCTCTGGCTCTTCTGGGTCAGGAGCTTCAGGCTTTCCGTGCTTTACGGCACAAAAGGTACAGTTGCGAGTACAAATATCCCCCAAGATCATAAATGTGGCTGTGCCTTGAGCAAAGCATTCTGTCCGGTTGGGGCAGCGAGCACTTTCGCAGATGGTATGCAGCTTTAGCCCCCGGGTGAGCTTCCTCATTTTGGTCAGTGTGGTGGAATCCAGAGGTTTTAGCTTTAGCCACTCAGGGCGTCTAGCATAACTGGACATTTATCGACCTCCTGTTTGTGTTCGAAACCAAATATATCTGAAAAGGAATGAAGCAACCCCCCTATGATGGATTCGACCTCTATAGGATACCCCAATATTTTTGAAATAGAGGTCATTATTCCCGCCTTTTTCATGCCACAAGGGTTTATATATTCGAAATACCGTAGGTCCGTATCTACATTAAGAGCAAAACCATGCATAGTAATACCATGGTTAACCCTCACCCCTATAGAACAAACCTTTTTCACATTCACCCAGACACCAGGATACTTGCTA
The DNA here is from genome assembly GCA_023129815.1 of Dehalococcoidia bacterium. Classification (GTDB taxonomy): domain Bacteria; phylum Chloroflexota; class Dehalococcoidia; order GIF9; family AB-539-J10; genus 20-14-all-45-10. The sequence goes on along the minus strand of JAGMBH010000075.1, from coordinate 5,411 downwards.
ATCCGATGACCTCGGATACCAAGAGAATGTAGCAAGTTAATGATAACTGACTCTAGTTTCCAGACATATTGACGCACACCAAGCCCGTTTTCTTCAAGACTGAGAATAGGATAGCCTATAAGCTGTCCTGGGCCATGGTAGCTGCTGCCTCCTCCTCTACCGATGTGAAAGACATCTATCCCCTCTTGGGCCAGCCTCTCTGGGGGAACAATTATATCCTCTTCTCCTCTAAAGCGTCCTATGGTGAAAACTGGGGGGTGCTGGAGGAGCAGCAGCACATCAGGGTTAATTCCCTTAGCTCGCGCCTCTACCAACCTTTGCTGCAATTTGAAGGCAACCGGGTATGCCACTGTCCCCAAGTAATAGGCAAGACAGACCTTTTCAGGCATTGTAAATAGCTCTCCTTAAAATGTCAGCTTAACCAGCCTGATTGCCAGGAAGGCAAACGACCCCCGAACTCGCCTCAGCCAGAGGGGACGCCTTTCGTCAGAGCGATGCCACTTGTTCAACTCTTTCAACCTTCACCGCACAAACTTTCAACTCGGGTATCTTGGATTTTGGATCGGGGGCAGGATTGGTGAGAGCGTTTGCCGGGCTCTCTACAAAATGGAATGGAATGAAAATAGTTCCCTGAGGCACTATAGGTGTTACAAAGGGCTTTATCTCGATTTCCCCCCGTCTTGATTTGACTCTCACTCGTTCCCCTTCACCTATCCCTAGCCTTTTCGCATCTTCGGGATTTATTTCAACATAACCCTCAGGAACCTGTATGTTAAGAGTTGGCGATTTCGCAGTCATGGTGCTGGTATGGAAGAGGAATGAGAGCCTTCCTGTGGTTAGCATCATTGGATACTCCTCATCTGGTTCCTCGGCCGGGGGTTTAAAGTCCACCGGCACAAAGTTTCCCAGTCCACTAAAAAACTCTGCCTCATGTAGAAATTGGGTGCCGGGATGGCTTCTGTCCCAACAAGGCCACTGCAGCCCGCTGTCCTCCAGTCTATCCCAGGATATACCCCCATAGATTGGGGTAACGCTAGCAATTTCGTCCATTATCTCCTCAGCGGAGCTGTAAATTAGCCCTTTGTATCCCATCCTCTCCGCTATCTCGCCAGTAATTCTCCAATCCTCTTTGCTATGTCCAATGGGTTCAATTGCCTTGCGTATCCTTTGCACCCTTCGCTCCGTTGAGGTAAAAGTACCATCTTTTTCGGCAAAGCTTGCTGCTGGAAGAACAACATTGGCCAGTTTGGCCGTTTCGCTCAAGAATATGTCCTGCACTACGAGGAATTCCAAAGTTCTCAACGATTCTCGTACATGACCGGTATCAGGATGGGAAACTACGGGGTTCTCGCCAACGACATACAACGCTTTAAGGTCGCCAGCATATGCAGAGTTAATCATCTCCAGTTGTGTTAAGCCAACTTTGTCATCCAGCTCAGCGATGTTCCAGACCCGTTGCATTTTTTCTCTCGCCTGGCAGTCGGTCACTCCCTGATATCCAGGGAAAACATTAGGTAGAGCACCGACATCGCAGGCGCCTTGGACATTGTTATGACCTCTTAACGGATTTACCCCGGTACCCTTCTTGCCGACATTGCCAGTCATCATTGCTAGATTGGCGAGTGCGAGCACATTATCAGTGCCCGTGGTATGCTGGGTTATCCCCATGGAGTAGACTATAGATGCTCTCTTTGCTTTGGCATAGAGGCGCGCCGCCTTGCTTATTTTTTCAGCAGGAACCCCAGTTATCTTTTCTGCATGCTCCGGAGGGACCCTTTCGACCACCTTTTTCACTGCCTCGAAGTTCCTAGTCCGCCGCTCAATAAATTCGCTATCCTGCAAATCCTCGCTCAGGATGAGGTTCATCATCCCGTTAATAAGGGAAACATCTGTGCCTAGCTTGTGTTGCAAGTAGATTTCAGCGAAGTCAGCTAGATCAATCGAGCGAGGGTCGGCGACAATTAGTTTTGTCCCCCTCTCTCTAATTGCCCTCAGTATTCGCCTCGCAATCAATGGGTGCTGTTCGGTGGTGTTTGAACCGATTACAAAGATGACATCGGCCTCCTCTATCTCTGCGATTGAGTTTGTCATCGCCCCACTGCCAAAGGCAGTCCCTAAACCGACTATAGTGCTTGCATGGCACAAACGGGCGCAGTGGTCAATATTGTTAGTGCCCAAAACGGCCCGGGTAAATTTTTGCAGGACATAATTCTCCTCATTAGTGCATTTTGCCGAGCTTAGGACTGCCAAGCTGTTGCTACCATACTGCTCTTTTATGGCTAAAAACCGTCCAGCGACAAGCTTTATCGCCTCATCCCAGCCGACTTCATTGAACCCCCTGCTATCTCTTATCAATGGTTTAGTCAACCGCTGAGGACTGTGAACGAACTCGTGAGCACACCAACCCTTTATGCATAACTTTCCCTCACCAGGTCCGCTTCTACTAGGCAGAACCCCGACAACCCTGCCGTTCCTTACCCTCAGGTAAAGATTGCAGCCGACTCCGCAGTATATGCAGGTGGTAAGCACTCTTGACATGGTTCCAGTTACCCTCGCTTCAGCTTGCTCTCGAAATTTTTGTCTTTTACTCTGTGGGAATCATATTGCATTTCCTCAAGGGTGTAGCCCATAGCAAAGCCAAGAATTTGAAGGTAGTCCACCACAGGCAATTTGAAATCAAGCTCATACTTCCTAGAAGTGGTTTGTTGCCCTAGGTCGAATTGCTGAAAACAAAAAGGGCATGCCACAGTAATACAATCGGCCCCGAATTGCCTCATATTTTCTAGCTTGTCTTTCAACAAGTGAGATGAAGCCACTGTCTGGCCAGAAAGGCTAAAACCCACGCCACAGCAAAGTGCTTTAAGGTCATAATCAACTGGCTCAGCCCCGAGAACAGCGACGAGGGAGTCAAGCACTGAAGGGTCTAGCGGGTCATCAAAGCGCAATATATCCTGGGGGCTGGTCAGATGGCATCCGGTATGAGTAGCCACCTTTAAGCCATCCAGAGGAATCTTCACATAGCTTCTGAGCCTTTCGATTCCGATATCATCCATAATCGCTTGCAGATAATGCTTAGTTTCAATAGTGCCTTCAAACTGGTGACCGGTATCAGCTAATATTCTATTCATCCTGTCTCTCAATCTCGGCTCCTTTTTCAATAAATAGTTGGCTGTGGCAAGGGTATTGATGCATCCGTTACACAAGCAAACGATATTAATGTCCTCTTCCTCTGCTAAGCAGATGTTTCTGGCGGCTATGGCCAGCCAAGTCAATTCATCAGCGCCCCTAAACTGAATTGGGTCAGCACAGCAGGTGAATTCGTCGATGTCTAGCAACTGGATGCCTAGTTGAGGTAATATAGTTCTAGCCACATATTCAAAATGGGGGTATCTTGCCGGGATAAGACACCCCCGGAAAAAGGCGTATCTATTATTCGTGCTCATTGGTTCTTTTTGCCTTCAATATATCGAGCTTCTTTTCCAATCCTGTGTTTTTGGCAATCTTCCCTAGGTCGTCTACATCTTTGGGAGCAAAGGATGGCAGATTCAGTTGGGCTCGCATTCTTCTGGAAGCGTCGCTCATGGGAAATGCCATCCCGGTGTGAATCACCGACTTGACTAATGAGACAACACTTAATGGGGCTCTCCCCGTCTCAAAAGCGATTTCCTTTAAGGCTTTGAAGACCTTGGGTGGGTTCACATCCTGAGGGCATACCTCATAGCATTTGTAACAAACTGAGCAACTCCAAAGATTTTGCTTGGCTGGGGGTTCTTCCGAGCTGAAAATGTCGTACATGAAGGTCTCTCTTAGATTGTAATCCTCCCCGTAACGGGTAACAGGACACATAAGAGCACAAGTGCCACATTTGAAGCATTTCTCGACCGCCTTGCCCCTTTCCAAGAACCGGTTTCGTGCTTGGAATTTAATACTCAAAAGCATACCTTTTGTCTCCCTGATACGCTATGCTCTAGTAGAGCTAATGTCCATGTTAACACCAAATCCTGACGAGACCAGATTATTAATAGAAGAGCCCCACACCAGTGGATTATTGTAGCAACAAAATAAAAGATATAGGCCCAACCTCTCCTCGAACTGGGAGAGCCAGCTCCAGGTCTTGGTCAGGTAACGCTCTTCCAACGCAAGTCTAGATCTCTGGCTGCTCTGCCTCAAATTCCACTGTCCGGGCAGCCATGGGCAAGTGTTAGCTATCTCGTTTAAGGTAAGGCAAACTAAATAAAGATTAAATTTTCTCAGCTTGAAAAACTTCCGAAAAGCTCCTCAATCCTTCGCTTCGCTCAGGACAAACCTCAATCACTAGTTTCTAAACAGCTTCTTTTGGTTCTGCAATTCCTTTACCTTTTATTAACTGGTTTGACAAAAGGCGTATCAACAACCTCAGCTTCCACTTCTTTATCCCTGATAACAACATTTACTTTACTGCCTTTCTCGGTATAAGGCAGATCAATGATGGCCCACGCATATACCTTCTTTAGAGAAGGACAGTAACTCCCTGAGGTGATGTATCCAATCTTCTTTCCGTCTTTCTTCACTTCCATTTTATGTCTGGGAATACCACCTGCGGGAATATAGAGGCCAACAAGCTTCCGGCTAATTCCCCTCTCTCTTATTTTAAGAAGTGCTTCTTTGCCAATAAACTTCTCCTTGTCAAATTTTACTGTCCACCCCTGACCTGTTTCGAGCGGATTTATTGTTTCATCAATATCATTGCCATAAAGCCAGTAGCAAACCTCAAACCTTGTTGTATCTCTTGCTCCTAATCCTACAGGTTTTATGCCAAACCTTTTACCTTCCTCAAGAATACCATCCCAGATGTCTACAATGTCTTTTGCCTTAGAGTAAACTTCGAAGCCATCCTCTCCCGTGTAACCTGTATGCGAAATAAGAATCTTTTTACCAAACAACTCCCCATACATAAACTTAAAACGTTTCAGTTCTTTAAGAGGCATATCTCCGCCTAATTTTACTAAAGGCCCCAGCAATTTTTCTGACATAGGTCCCTGTACTGCTACCTCTCCGTAGTCTGGGCTCTTATTCGAAATTTCTACATCAAAATTTCCCTTTTGCTGTGAAATCCAAGTGAAATCCTTCACGGAATAGTTAGGTGATGCATTGACAACAAGTAATACGAAATCATCCTCTACTTTGTAGACAAAAAGATCGTCCACCTGGCCACCATCGGGATAACACAATGGAGAGTACTTTATATCTCCGTCCCTCATCTTCATTACTGAATTCGTTACAATGTAGTCGGTGAAAGGAAGCGCATCTTTGCCCCGTAATTCAATCTCCCCCATATGGGAGACATCAAAGATGCCTACTTTTTCTCTTACAGCAAAGTGCTCTTCAATAATGCTTGTATATTGCACCGGCATATCAAAACCATCAAATGG
>JAGMBH010000074.1 GCA_023129815.1 Dehalococcoidia bacterium | reverse complement strand
GGTGGCATGATTGTGGCTGACGAAGATACTTGCATAGTTGATTTTGCCAAATTCTTCCTCACCTTTGTTCAAGCCGAATCCTGTGGAAAGTGTGCCCCCTGTCGAGTGGGCACAAGACAGATGCTCGATATCTTGGAACGCATAACTCGTGGAGAGGGGCAAGACGGTGACATTGATAAATTACAGCAGCTTGCTGAAACAGTCAGGGATGGCTCGCTCTGCGCCTTAGGGGGAACAGCACCCAATCCAGTGCTGAGCACCATCCGCTACTTCCGTGATGAATATGAAGCCCATATCAAAAGAAAGAAATGTCCTGCTGCGGTCTGTAAGGGGCTGGTCAAGGCACCTTGCAGCCATACCTGTCCCGCTGGTGTGGATGTACCTCGCTATATTCGCTTCATTAGTCAGGGGCAGTTTGACCAAGCGTTGGCGGTAATTCGAGAGAAAATACCCTTCCCCTCAGTTTGTGGGCGTGTCTGTCCCCATCCCTGTGAAGCCAAATGTCGGCGAGGACTATTGGATGACTCAATTGCTATAAGGGTGCTCAAGCGCTTTGCCGCAGAGAGGGGCAATGGGCTCTGGAAAATGAGGGCAAAAATAGCTCCAGCTACAGGAAAGCAAGTTGCCATCATTGGCTCCGGGCCAGCAGGACTTACTGCAGCCTATTACCTGGCGAAGCGAGGACATACCGTTACTGTGTTCGAGGCGCTCCCTGAGCCAGGTGGCATGATGAGGTACGGCATTCCTGAGTATCGCTTGCCCCGAGAGATATTAGCTGAGGAAATTGAGGAAATAAGGAGTGTTGGAGTTGACATAAGGACAAATGCAAAAATCAACTCCTTAGACGGGCTTTTTGCCGATGGTTATAACGCCATTTTCCTTGCCATTGGCACTCACCAAGGGGCTAAGCTAAGGGTTGAAGGAGAGGATAGTCCTGAGGTTATGGAAGGCATATCCTTTCTCAGAGAGATAAATATGGGGAATAAAGTTAGGGTAGGGAACAAAGTAGCAATCATCGGCGGGGGCAATGTCGCCATAGATGCTTCCCGCAACGCACTTCGACTTGGCGCCAAGGAGGTAACCATTATCTATCGCCGCACTAGGACTGAGATGCCAGCAAGCGAAGAAGAAATAGATGAGGCAATACATGAAGGGGTGAAGATAGAGTTCCTTGCTGCCCCGATTAGAATAGAGAGGAAAGACAGTGTGGTGGAGCTTATATGCATTCGCATGAAGCTGGGGGCGGTGGATACCAGTGGTAGACGACGCCCAGTGCCAATCGAAGGCAGTGAATTCAGCTCGAGCTTTAATACTGTGATTGCTGCTATCGGTCAGATGCCAGAAACTCCAGACCAATTCGGGCTCCCCCTGGGAAGGGGAAATACGTTCCAGGTTGACACTTATACTTTGGCTACAGGTAGGGAGGCTGTCTTTGCTGGCGGCGATGCCGTGACTGGACCAGCCACGGTCATCGAGGCCATCGCTGCTGGAAGGCAGGCAGCAATCTCGATTGATAAATATTTAGGTGGCAAGGGAGTGATAGACGAAAAGCTGGCGCCACCTGAAGAGCTAGAGGCGCTGCCTGAAATTGACGAGGGGGAGAAGCATCGTCTCCCAATACCTACTCTGCCTTTAGGCGAGCGACTTGGTAGTTTTGCTGAGGTGGAACTTAGCCTTAGTGAGGAATTAGCCATTGAGGAGGCAACGCGGTGCTTGAGATGCGACTTGGAGGAGCGGGAGTAAATTTGATTAAGAGAGAGTAAGCATGGATACTGTTACTTTGATTATTGACGGGAAGGAAGTAAAAACGAAAAGGGAGGCTACAATTTTGGAAGCAGCCCTGGAAGCTGGTATCTATATTCCTACGCTTTGCTACCATCCAGACCTAATTCCCTTTGGTGCTTGCCGCCTGTGCATTGTGGACATCGAGGGGATGCGCGGTTTTCCCCCAGCATGCACTACCCCAGCGACTGAAGGATTGGTAGTCCATACCAATACCCCAAAATTGCAGGAGCTTCGCCGTAACATAATGGAGCTGATTTTAAGCGAGCATCCATATTCCTGCCTCACCTGCCCCAAAAATCTAAACTGTGAATTACAGAGGGTTGCTCGCTATATCGGACTGGAGAAAGTAACTCTCCCTTATACTTATAAGGAGCTCCCTGTTAACAGGGAAAACCCATTCTTCGACCGAGATTATAACTTGTGCATTCTTTGTGGTCGCTGCGCCCGCGTGTGTCAAGAGGTACGTAAGGTGGGAGCCATCTCCTTTACCTATCGAGGGAGTGAAACTTTGATAAGCACTGCTTTCAATCATCCGCTTCAGGAAGTAAGCTGTGAATTCTGTGGAGCTTGTATTGATGCTTGTCCTACCGGAGCCCTGATGGAAAGAGCTAATAAGTGGGAGGGCTTGCCTGACCGTGAAGTAGTTACTACTTGCCCATATTGTGGAGTTGGCTGCCAACTCAAGCTCGAGGTCAAGGATGAGAGGATAATAAGTTCCATCCCGGCTCCAGATGGTACAGTTAATCATGGCCAAGTATGTGTCAAAGGGCGTTTTGGTATCGCAGAATTCGTCCATCATCCCCAGCGTTTAACTTCTCCCCTAATAAGAAGGAATGGGGAGTTGAAAGAGACATCCTGGGATGAGGCACTAGATCTGGTGGCTAGGAAATTGAAAGGCTATAAAGCAGACGAGATAGGAGTGATTGCATCGGCCAAGTGCACCAACGAGGAGAACTATGTCATGCAAAAATTTGCCCGAGCGGTATTGGGTACTAACAATGTTGATCACTGTGC
>JAGMBH010000073.1 GCA_023129815.1 Dehalococcoidia bacterium | reverse complement strand
AGAACAATGTGCAAGGTGCTTGCGATATGGGTGCCCTGCCCAATGTCTATCCTGGTTACCAGGCAGTAGCCAGTCCAGCTATCAGAGAGAAATTTGAAATTGCCTGGGGGTGCTCATTACCCTCATCTCCAGGGCTAACCTTGGTTGAGATACTTGAAGCCGCCTACCGGAAAGAGATAAAGGCGCTATACCTCATTGGTGAGAACCCGGCATTAAGCGATCCTGATGTTGGGCATGTCCGGGAGACGCTAGCTAAACTTGAGTTTCTTGTGGTTCAGGACATTTTCCTTTCCGAAACAGCAAAGTTTGCCCATGTTGTCTTGCCTGCAGTGAGCTTTGCTGAGAAGGATGGCACCTTCACTAATACCGAGCGGCGAGTGCAGCGGGTAAGGAAGGCTATTGAGCCAATTGGCGATTCCCATCCTGATTGGTGGATTATTTGCCAGATAGCCAAAAGGTTAGAGGCTGGAGGCTTTGATTATAGCCACCCGTTTGACATAATGGAGGAAATTCGCTATCTCACTCCCAGCTATGGTGGCATAAGTTACCAGCGTTTAGAGAATGGTGGACTCCAATGGCCTTGCCCTAGCGATGACCATCCAGGTACACCAATACTCCATGTGAATACTTTTGTTAGGGGGAAAGGCAGATTTATCCCGCTAAAATATGTTCCCCCAGGAGAGTCGCCGGACGAAGACTATCCTTTGATTCTCACCACAGGGCGCAGCTTATATCACTTTCATACCGGGACAATGACTCGTAAGGTAGCCGGACTTAATATTATAGAACCCGAAGGTACTGTGGAAATCAGCCCTGAGGATGCTTCACAACTTGCCATAGCTCAGGGTGATAAAGTTAGAGTCAGTTCTCGGCGCGGTGAAATCCGCGTTAAAGCCAAGATAACTGAGGCATCGCCCCCTGGAGTGGTGTTTATGACCTTCCATTTCGTTGAAAGCCCTGCCAATATCCTCACCAACCCCAAACTAGACCCGATATCCAAAATTCCTGAACTCAAAGTCGCAGCAGTTAGAGTGGAGAAACTATGAGCAGCTGTGCCTTCTTCAACGACCACATTTAAGCCGCAGCCACAATATGGGACACGTCGTAGGCACAAGCTGTTTTTCCTTCGTTTTTTCCTAATTTACCGCTTTTATTGTTCCAGTCAGCAGCTTAACCATTCGCCACCGCAAGTCAAGGGAAGATAGCAAATCCAAGGATCCAGAGAGCAGCAAGAATAAATCCTGCCCCCATCATAGCCCATCGCTGCCGTAACTTTATGCTAGGTGCTAGAGAACCTAACCAGTATCCTAAAGGCACCAAAACTGTCGAGCCGACAGCAGCAAGGCTTCCGCTTTTGCCAATGTAATTTAAAATCTTGGGCAATCCTCCTATTACCCACCAATGAGCACAATGTTTCATAGGTGGTATATAAAGCATAATATAGGTCATAGTAAATCCAAAAAGGGCATAGGCTAGGTAAGCAGTAGCTGGCCCACTAACAATCCTCCAGGCTAACCTTTCATTCTTTTTGGCTAACAGTGTAGCTACCACGTCGAAGGAAATCCCGATCAGGAGCACTGCCCATATGTGACAGGGCCAGCCATGGATGGTCATCGCCCGGTAAAGCATAGCAATGGCACCAGTAGCCGTTGATGAGCCAGGTTTGGGCAAGTAAGTTCGAGCCAAAGCCAAAACCATAAGGCCTATTAACGTTGGCGGGACAGAGGAGAAGGGATACTTAGGCAATAGTCCCAGGCCTGCTTCAACACAGCCCCAGACCGTTCCACAAATTAAAATGATAGGTAAAGCATCTCTTATGTTGGTTTTTAAAGACCTATTCATCTTTTTTTACCTCCTCAGAAGGGCGGATCCTTATTTCAATTTCCCTTAATTCCTTGTCTTCTCTTTTTAAAGAATCTACAAGTCCGCTAACCGTCCCCTTTATCACGCTCTGGGCGAATTCATTTAGGCATACGGGCTTGCCATTTATACTAAGCTCAACATACGGCTTACTTTCCTTATCCTCCTTCATGACCTTTTCGATAAAATCTGCAAGCTCGGAAAGTTCGGTAGGATTAAAGGTTGGCTTGTCTATAGGGAAGGCAAAATCGGTTACAATTGCGAGCAATCTTTCCCGGGGAGCCTCAAGTTCTTCGCTTACTCCCTTGCGGAGTAACTCTATCCTTCTTGCGCTGGTATCTTGGGCAAAACCTTCGGCTAGCACAAGATCAAAGTCAGCCAGGTAATATTCCACCACCTCATTTAAGCTGCCACTTATATTGCCTTTCGTGCGAATGAGTCCGAGTTTTGACGGGGATTGCAGAAGGATACCTTCAGCCCCAGCTTTAGTAAAATGCCATGAATCCTTTCCTTCGACATCTAAATCAAAGCCATGCGGGCAATTCTTAACAGTAGCAACTTTATACCCCCTCCTTTTCATCTTGGGTATAAGTCCCTTAATTAGAGATGTTTTGCCGGCATCAGATTTGCCCGTAATTGCTATAACAAGAGGCATTTCTCGACTGCTAGCCTCCTTGCCTCATCCAGGTCAGATTGGGTGTTTATATTGAAAAAGCTTAAGTGCTCCGGGTCAAACTTATCGATCTCATCCTCTTCGACATACCTCGTCCTAGCTACACTAAAAAGCTCGCTAATCCTCAGTTCATTACGCTCTAGTAACTTGTGGATGGGGACTAAACAATTCTTAGAATATATTGCACAGAGTGGCTCTATCCTCTCTCCTATACGGGGGACGACAATATCAAAAGCTGGGGAGAGCTGAGTCATGTAGTTAAGCAAATCAATGTTTAGAAATGGCATATCGCAGCCAACAACGATAGCCCGTGAGCAAGACGATAAGAGTAGACCTGAATAGATGCCACAAAGCGGACCTTTGCCAGGATGAATATCAGCCGCTGTTTTTATCATTGGGGAGGAGGGAGAGCGAGAAAGGCTTTCGTTCTGGGCAGTTACTATAATGATCTCCTTGCTAAGAGAGATAAGGCGGTTAACTACACGCTGAACAAGATTCTTACCATTAATAATTTCGAGAGCTTTATTCCAACCAAACCTTGAGCTGTTGCCGCCGGCAAGAATAATGGAAGTCATTATCAAACCACCGTCCAAAGATCACATTCGGGTTACGTTGAACCAATCTCCCCCAAGACAAGATTTACAACCTTTGGAATAGTTTCCTTTACCTTTTCCGTCATCTCTTCGGTAAACTTTATCACCTCTTCAACCTCTACTGCAAATATTATTATTTCATTTGGCATCTGCTCCGCTAAAAGTTTTTTGCCGATTTCGATTGTGGTAGCAAGGTTTGTATCATGCAGCGAGGTGGCGAAATGCACAATATTAGTGAAATCTTCTGGTCTGAGCTTATATATTCGCCCTACTTCTCCATTCTCAGTCTTAATCGCATCCACTATAATTACTCTATCGTATCCAGCAAGGAGCTCTAATAAATTTAAACCGTGGGTGTTGGCATCTTTTACGTCTATGTCTTCACCCTTAACTTTACTAGCTAGCTCTTGAGCAACATAAGAGCCTATACCGTCATCTCCTAATATTGGATTTCCTATACCTAAAACGAGAGTTTTCAAACTATCTTCTCAAGCTCTGGCAGATATTTCCATCCGAATCGTAGATATTGATTTCCAAGGGCATCTGCCCGGGAAGAGAATGAGTAGCACAAGCCATACAAGGGTCATAGGCACGGAAGGCCATCTCCACCATATTCAAAAGAGGCTCGCTAATTTC
>JAGMBH010000072.1 GCA_023129815.1 Dehalococcoidia bacterium | reverse complement strand
TGGACGGGAAATGTAAATAAAAGATTAAAATGCAAAAATACAGAGCAAAATTTAAAAAGTTTTACATTTTGAGTTGGCACTTTGATTTTTTATCTTTGACTTTTAATTTTTAGGGAAGGAGTGAAGGAATGCGAGTTACCATCAGCGAAATAAAAGAGATGAAGCAGAGGCAGGAAAAGATACCTATGCTTACTGCTTATGATTATATAACTGCCAAGATGGTTGACGAGGCTGGTGTGCCCTTGATATTAGTTGGTGATAGCCTGGGGATGGTGATGTTAGGTTATGAGTCAACTATACCGGTGACTATGGAAGAGATGCTACACCACACAAAAGCTGTGGTCAGGGGTGCTAAGAAAGCCTTGGTGGTAGGAGATATGCCTTTCATGACCTACCATGTTAGTATCTCTGAGGCTTTACATAATGCTGGGCGCTTCATCCAGGAAGGCGGAGCGCAAGCAGTCAAACTGGAGGGGGGCGAGGTGGTTGCTGAATCGGTGAAGCGTATTGTTGATTGTGGCATCCCGGTTATGGGGCATATCGGGTTTACTCCACAATCCATACATCAGCTAGGTGGCTTTAAGGTGCAAGGGAAAACGCCAGAGGTAGCTAAGAGACTGCTTAAAGATGCTCAAGTTTTGGAGGGAGCTGGTGTTTTTGCTATCGTTTTAGAATGTGTTCCAGCGCCTCTTTCCAAGCTGATTACTCAGAGGGCAGGTATTCCCACCATTGGTATTGGAGCTGGACCTGATTGTGATGGTCAGGTTCAAGTGATTAGCGATATTCTGGGTCTTTACACTGATTTTGTACCGAAACATGCTAAGCGGTATGCCAAATTGGCTGAGGAAATAAAGGCCGCTGTCTCTGATTATGTAGCTGAAGTTAAGTCTGTTAGTTTCCCCACTGGGGAACAGAGCTACACCATGGATGAAAGCATCCTTAAACAGCTAATGGCTGATAGCTGACAGCTAACAGTATGCAAGTAATAAAAACAATCGCCGAGCTAAGGGAATTAAGGCGCTGCCTCACTGGCTCAGTTGGCTTTGTGCCCACCATAGGCTATCTTCACGAAGGTCATTTAGCTCTAGTGAAACGTGCCAGAGCGGAAAATGCTATCGTTGTGGTTAGCATCTTTGTCAATCCTACCCAGTTTGGCCCCAGCGAAGATCTTGGCACTTATCCGCGAGACCTCGACCGTGATTTGAAGCTATTGGAGAAAGAGAAAACGGATATCATTTTTGTGCCCTCTGATGCGGAGATATATCCATCCGAGTTTAGCACCTGGGTGGATGTGGAGAAAGTGGCCGAGCGTCTTGAGGGAGCCTCACGCCCGGGGCATTTCAGGGGGGTGGCTACAGTGGTAGCTAAACTATTTAACATTGTCCAGCCCACTAAAGCTTACTTTGGGCAGAAGGATGCCCAGCAAGCAATTGTTATCAAGAGAATGGTGACTGACCTTAATATGATGGTAGAGATTGTAGTTGTGCCTACAGTCAGGGAAAGCGATGGCTTGGCTATGAGCAGCCGCAATACCTATCTCAGTCCTAAGGAGCGCCAAGCAGCCACTGTTCTATTTAGGGCGCTCTCCCTAGCCAGGCAATTATGGCAAGGCGGAGAAAAAGACGCCGACAAAATTCGCCAGCAAATGACCTCGCTTATTCAGAGGGAACCTCTAGCCAAAATTGACTATGTCAGCATTGCCGATGCTGATACTTTGGAGGAGCTAGATATGATTGACCGACTGGCTCTGGCCTCCTTAGCCGTCAGAATAGGCAAAACAAGATTGATAGACAATATGACTCTGGAATAGATATCCTATTTTGCCTCCAGTTCCTCTGCACAGCAGGTTCCTTATAGTATTCCGCTCTCCCGCTGTTTTAAGTATTGAACTAGCTGGTCTACAAAATCTGTGCTCTTCTAGAATATCTCCTCAGCTTCACCTTTAGATATTACGAGGGTATACTCATAATCTCCTAGCTGCCTTTTCTCAAACGCCCTATTTAGTTCTTTACCTATCTCCTTTGAGAAAATGTGAGTCTTAATGAAGTGCTCTCCGAAAGCGGAAATCACGCCTTTATGGGATGAAAATGACAGACCTCTTGTGAGCAACATGGCTTCAGCACAGTAAAACATGGCATAGTATGCCCTAGAAACTGAAGACTCAAAATCTCCCTCTTCAATGAGTACCTTGGCACTTCTAAGATATTTCTTTGCTCTTTCGATGAGGGATTCTACCTCTTTCACGCCGGCACTCCTTCCCTTCGCACATTCATAAGCAGCGGGCTATTCACAGCAGAATAATCATTTTCAGATATAGGATAAATGGATAACAGCACCCCGTGTTTTAAATTTATCTCCGTAATTATGTCTATCATCCTGTCTATTTCCTTTCCAGGAATGACATCTCCTTCCAGAGTTATGACCAGGTCTATGTCAGAACTCTCTGTAGCCTCGCCTCTTGCCCACGAGCCATGCAGGATTATGTTTCTTAATCTCTTGCCATATAGTTTCTCAACTTCTGCTCTAAATTCCTTGAGAACCTCTTCGATCTTCATAGTAGCCTCCCCACATTCTATGCCAATCTACAATAATACTATGAAAGGTGTCGCTGTTGCTAGTGTCAGTGCCGGAACAGTTAAGGCAGTTAGAGCTGAACAGCCATCCGACGCTGGCCTCCCTAGCTGTCAGGGTAGGCAGAACGAGATTGATAGATAACATACTTCTGGGTCGAACTATTCCTTGATTAGCACCAGTAGTCCTATCATGGCCAGGAAAGCCAGAGCGGAGCCAAATAAGAAGGGAGCTGCTGGGTTAACGACTTGCCATAGCCAGCCGGCGATAAGGCTGGCTGGAAGCAGAGTAATCCCAACCACACCATGGAAGAGGCCATAAGCGGCCCCCCTCTTCTCCGCAGGCACTAAGTCAGCGACAAAGGCACGGGCTACCCCCTCAGCTAATCCATAGTAAACTCCGTAAAGACCGAATAATATCCATAATTGCCACGAAGCTTCTGGCGAAGCCAGGGCAAAGCCAAGGTAAACCAAGGTGTAAATTAGCCAGCCAAATAGGATGACTCTTTTTCTGCCCAGCTTGTCTGATAGCATACCCGCTGGTGTGGATATAGAGGCATAGATAAAATTGAACAGCAGCAACATGAGAAGTATGTGAAGGACAGGATTGCCCAGGTTCTGGGCTCGAAGGACAAGGAAAGCATCGCTGGAGTTGCCCAAAGTAAACAGAAAAATGATGCCCAGGAAAATCTTGAATCGTCTATCAAAGCCAGAGAGCAAACCACCAAGTTTGGCTATAGGGGAGACACCTCTCGGTGTTTCCTTTTTAGGCTCCTGAACAAAGAAGAATACGAATAGAGCCAGCACTGCGGGAATAACGCCGATTAACACCAGTTGCTGGTAGGTGCCTCTAGTAAGTGCCCAGTTCTTACCCTGGCAGAGGAGGACAACAATTACCGCTGAGATGATGCCCACAGCGGCCCCGAAGGTATCCATGGCGCGATGGAGGCCAAAGCCCTTACCTCTTTGCTCAGGTGTTAGAGAATCGGCCACTAAAGCATCCCGGGGAGCGGTGCGGATGCCCTTGCCCACTCTATCGGCAAACCTCACCCCGAAGGCCATACCCCAGGTTGTGGCGATATACATAAAAGGCTTGGCGACGGTAGATAGTCCGTAACCCAGAATAGTCAAAGATTTTCTCTTCCCCAGTTTATCGCTGAGCCAGCCGCTGAAGATTCTAACTAGAGAAGCTATGCTTCCAGCCGCCCCTTCAATCAAGCCAATAATCGTGGTGGGTGTATGAAGCACATTGAACAAAAACAAGGAGAAGATAGGAAAAATCATCTCACTGCTAACGTCGGTGAGAAAGCTGACCAAGCCCAGGAAAAACACATTGGGGTTAAGACCGAAAATTTGTTTTGGTTTCATAGTTATGCAAATTTGCTTTGAGAAAGACGGAACTAGTATAATATTTAATAGCACCAAGATAAATAGCTAAGCCAAATCTAGCTTTATTTGACATTGGGTAATATGGTAATGTATAATGCTTGTTTTGTTACCAGTCATATTCAGTACTTTAAAAATTGAATAGGTTCTGTGTTCAGCCTGATGTAAGTCAAGGGAAAAAGGGCGTAGGGTGGATGCCTTGGCATCAGTGGCCGAAGAAGGGCGCGGCAAGACTGCGAAAAGCCTCAGGGAGCTGTCTAGCTAGCTTAGCTGGGGATTCCCGAATGGAGCAATCCGCTTGGGTGAAACCCAAGCACTCGCTTTAAGCGAGGGGGAACCGGGTGAACTGAAACATCTAAGTAACCCGAGGAAGAGAAATCAAAAGAGATTCCCTAAGTAGTGGCGAACGAAAGGGGAGGAGCCCAAACCGAGGTAGCTAAGTGGACTTGGATCCTAAGCTATCTTGGGGTTGTAAGGCACAAGGAGCAGATTCCGAGATCTGCTACAGAGTTACAAAACTTCATCTTAGCCAAATGTTTCTGGAAAGGGCAACTATAGAAGGTGAGAGTCCTGTAGGCGAAAAGAGTGAAGTCTCTGCTTGTGTTCTTGA
>JAGMBH010000071.1 GCA_023129815.1 Dehalococcoidia bacterium | reverse complement strand
CTCAGATAGACTTTGTCAACAAGACTTTCTCGCCATCACTGGATGAGGCTGGATATTCCCGAAGGGTTGTGGAAGCTTTTGAGGAAGCTCAAGCCAAAGGGCTTGGAGCTATATCGTTTGAAGGTAAGATGATAGATATTATGAGCTACAGGCAGGCCAAGGAACTGGTAAATTTTGTAGAGGTCGTTGTTGAGAAAGAAAAAAAGAGGCAACTAGCTCCGGCTATAAGTTTATCCCAATTCTTTGCCTAGCTAGAGGCAAAGCTAGAAAAATTTAATTAAAAGGAGGTGTGTTATGTCACAAAAAGTAACTAAGGAGGAGCTCTTAGCCAAAGCGAAGAAGCCAGCACAAGATGCCATGAAGTTGCATGCTGATTACCGTGGCAAGATGCAAACAATGCTCAAATGCCAGGTGCGCGATTTTAAGGACTTTGCCATTTATTATACTCCTGGTGTTGCCGAGCCTTGTCGGGCGATAAAGGCAGATGAGTCGAAGTTTCACGAGCTCACTAATCGGGGGAATACTATAGCTGTGGTTTCTGATTGCACCCGAGTCCTTGGCCTGGGGGATATTGGCCCTAAGGCGGGCTATCCTGTGATGGAAGGCAAAGCGTTGTTGTTTAAATACCTTGGTGGTGTTGATTGCGTGCCCATTTGTCTTGGCACCAAAGAGCCTGATGAAATTGTTCAGGCAGTTAAATGGCTTGAGCCATCGTTTGCTGGCATCAATCTGGAAGACATTTCTTATCCTAAATGCTTTGGCATACTTGAGCGATGCCGGAAGGAGGTGGGAATTCCGGTATGGCATGATGATGTGCAGGGAACGGCTACAGTAATGCTAGCTGGGTTAATAAATGCTTTAAAGATCGTTGGCAAGAAGATAGAGGACTGCAAAATTGCCTTTAACGGGACCGGGGCAGCTAATACCGGTTGCTCTAGGCTTCTCTGGGCTTATGGAGGGAAGCCTGGAAATAGCATCATGGTTGACAGCAAAGGCATACTGCACAAGGGAAGGAAAGACTTGGAGGAAGTGAAAGAGAAGTACGCTGACAAGTGGAGGTTCTGCCAAATCACTAATCTTGAGCAGAGGACCGGTAGCTTGACCGAAGCGTTAAAAGGCGCCGATCTACTTATCTCTTACTCTAGGTCAGGGCCAGGGGTTATTACACCTGAGCAAATCAAGCTAATGGCAAAGGATGCCATATGTTTCGTCGCCGCCAATCCCATTCCAGAGATTTGGCCCTGGGAATGCAAAGAGGCAGGAGCTAGAATTGTCGGCACTGGCAGGTCGGATTTCCCCAATCAAGTAAATAATTCCATAGGTTTTCCGGCTATCTTTCGTGGTGTTCTTGATGTGGGAGCCAAGACTATCACTGATAAGATGTGCGTTGTGGCTGCTGAGTCGCTGGCAAGATATGCTGAAGAGCGTGGCATAAGCGAAGATGACATTGCACCAAGAATGAATGAACCAGAGGCTTATATTCGTGAGGCAGTAGATATAGGGATGGAAGCTCAAAAGGAAGGCATTGCCTCAATAACAATTAGTCGTGAGGAACTTCGCCAGAAAGTTGAGCCCATGATAAAGGGCGCTAAGGAACAGGTTGATGCCTTAGTAAAGGCCGGTCTTATTGCCAAGGCGGTAACATAAGCTTAAAGGCTAAAAAGGGGTGTTTAAAAACGTAGTGCCAGGCTTTAGCCCTGTGTAGTAGCGAAGATTACTACACAGGGTAGTCTAGTGCATGACTTGTCCCTTGCTAAATAAAGGAGGCTGGGGTGGGCTTCTCTTATCAGGGCCGCACTACGGAAATCTGGATGAGGTAAATTTAGTTTTGAAGCTAAGGCAAAGTTAAACAGCCTCAAAAAAATTAAGGAGGTATAAGTGAGATTATGAGGGAAATTAAAGTTAGTGATGTTACTGAAACCATAGCTCGTTTGTTTGAGCATTCTTGCCACTATCTTCCTGAAGATGTGCTAGCTGCTCTTAAGAAAGCCAGGGAAGAGGAAGAATCTCCTGTTTGCCGTGCTGTATTTGATAGAATGCTGGAAGATGCCGAGATAGCTGGTAAGGAGCAGATTCCTCTATGCCAGGATACCGGTGTTGCCATAGTCTTTCTGGAACTAGGCCAGGAAGTTCACATAACTGGCGGTGACCTCTACACCGCAGTGAATGAAGGAGTGCGTCGGGGATATGATAGAGGTTACTTGCGCAAATCTGTGGTACGTCAGCCCTTCTCGGCCAGGGTAAATACCAAAGATAACACACCAGCTATTATTTATACCGATATAGTCCCTGGCGATAAGCTCAAAATTATTGCCAAACCTAAAGGAGGAGGCTCTGAGAATATGACTCGCTTAACAGTGCTAACCCCCGCCAAGGGTCGCCAGGGGGTTATAGATTACGTGGTAAATCGTGTTGACGAGTCTGGTAGCAATCCTTGCCCACCGGTTATCGTTGGTGTGGGGATAGGGGGGACAGCGGAGAGGACTATGATGATGGCTAAGAAAGCATTGCTGCGCAAGGTAGGCCAGCCAAGCCCAGATGCTGAGGTTGCCGAGCTAGAAAAGGATATTCTAGAGCGGGTTAACAAACTTGGCATTGGAGCCATGGGATATGGTGGCAGGATTACCGCCCTTGCAGTTCATGCTGAGGTTTTCCCTTGCCATATTGCCAGCCTACCAGTGGCGGTTAATTTGCAATGCTGGTGTGCTCGCCATGAAGAGGCGATTCTGTAAACGGGGTGAAAATGGCTGAAGCTGAGGTTGCCGAAAAGGTTCGAATGCTCGATATCTATATTATGGAGAAGCATTATCAGGTTCCTGAAGGGCTTACTATCCAGACGGCACTAGAGTATTGTGGTTATAGATTGATTCGTGGCTGTGGGTGTCGTGGGGGAAGTTGTGGTGCTTGTGCTACGGTATACAATTTTACGCATGACCCTACGTTAAGGTATGGGCTTGCTTGCCAGACAGCTGTTGAGCTGGATATGTGTGTAGTGCAAATTCCATGTTTTCCTACTGCCAAGCCTATTTACGATATAAAGAAGTTGAGGCCCACTGTGGATCAGGTATTAGGAATTTACCCTGATTTGGCTACTTGCTTTGGCTGTAATAATTGCACTCAGTCTTGTCCCCAGGATATTGAGGTCATGGATTTTATGTCCGCTGCTTTAAGAGGCGACTTCCCTGCCGTTACTGCGGAGTCTTTTGAATGTGTAATGTGTGGCATGTGTGCTGCTAGGTGTCCCCAGGGTTTGTCACCCTATAACATAGCTATGCTCATTCGGAGGTTGCATGGTCGCTATCTTCTACCCAAGTCCAAGCACTTAGAGGAAAAGGTAAAGGAGATAGAGGAAGGCAAGTATGATGCTGAATATGAAAAATTGAGAAGTACGCCTATGGAAGAGTTACGCCACATATATGATGAAAGGTGGATAGAGCCTAAATAATGTAGGAAAGAGGTGTTTGATATGCCATATCCTCCCTATATGGAAGAAAGCATTAGAAAATTAGAGGCTAGCAGGCAAAGGCGGATGAAGGAAGAAATTCCCCTCATTAGTAGCGATGAGAGGGATATTATAGTGCGTAAATATCACCCTGACTATAGGGAAACGGGTAAGCGTAAACTACTTTTAGGGCCAAACAAAGACGAAACGATGCCCGAGGAGCTAGCGAATCAATTGGAAGGAAACAGCCGAGTTGACCCTGATAAGGTTGACCTGAGTAAGATTGGCTACGATGTTGATGTTTTAATAATTGGTTCTGGAGGTGCTGGATTATCAGCAGCTCTTCTAGCTCAGGAAAATGGTGCTAAGGTTCTAATAGCAACGAAGCTAAGGTTGGGCGATTCTAACACTATAGGAGCTGAGGGAGGAACGCAAGCGGCTGATAGACCAAACGATTCCCCTGTCCTTCACTATTTAGATACCATGGGTGGAGGGCACTTCGAAAATGTGCCTGAATTGGTATGGGCAATGGCAAGAGATGCTCCTATGGCAATTAAGTGGTTAGAAGATTTGGGTGTTAATTGGGATAAAGAGACAGATGGTTCCATGCGTGAATTGGAGCTTGCCGGGGAGTGTAGAAGGCGGGTCCATTCTTGCAAAGATTACACTGGCCTTGAGGTAATGAGGGTTCTGCGTGATGAGGTTAGATGTAGAGATAACATAGACTACATAGAATTTGAGCCGGCAATAGAATTGATAATGGATGATGAGGGACAAGTAGCCGGAGCAATATTAGTGAACTTAGAGACAAATGAATTAAGCTTGGTGCGAGCCAAAGCGGTAATTGTGGCTACTGGTGGCTTGGGAAGATTGCACACTCAAGGCTTTCCCACCACTAATCATTATGGGGCTACTGCTGATGGGTTGGCGATGGCTTATCGGGTAGGTTGTTCACTCATCTACGGGGATAGTATACAGTATCATCCCACAGGCGCAGTTTATCCTTTGCAGTTTGTAGGAATACTGATTACAGAGAACGTAAGAGCTTTGGGGGGACAGATAATCAATATTGATGGAGAGCAAGTTGCCTGCAATTTAGAGCCACGAGATATACTAGCTTCATTTGAGATTCGAGAGTGTACCGAGCGGCACAAAGGAATAACAACGCCGGCAGGGAACGTTGGCGTTTGGGAAGATATACCACTCATTGATATGATACACGGAGAAGGCACCATTGCGCGGAGGTTACCTAGTTTAGTTCATAAGTTTAGCCGTTTCAATATCGATCTAATTCATGAGCCAGTGTTGGTTTATCCTACACTACATTACCAAAATGGGGGAGTCAGGATGGATGCTAACTCAGCTACAGAAGTGCCAGGACTATGGGTTCCAGGCGAGGTTGGTGGTGGAGTGCATGGCCGGAATAGACTTGGAGGCAATGCAACACTGGATATATATGTCTTTGGCAGGAGAGCAGGTAGAGAGGCAACGCGGTATGCCAAGGAGGTAAAGCTAGGTAAGCTTACTTTAAACCATGTGCGCCAGTGGCAGAAGGAACTGGAATGGCTTGGTATAGTGAAGGAAAGGCCATTTTCACCAATGTTATTACCAAATTATGCCAGACAGCCAAGCGATTACTTGGCCGATCTCTATACTGAAAAATTACAGTCTGGCTTGGTGAAATTGGCTTAAAAGCAATTTTGTAGAAGGAGGTAAGAATGGCTGAAGTTGCTGAAAAAGAAAAGGTTCAAATGCTGGACATCTATGTTATGGGTAAGAGGTATAAGGTCCCTGAAGGGCTTACCATCCAGACAGCGTTAGAGTATTGCGGTTACCATATCATCAGAGGTTGTGGCTGTCGTGCTGGATTTTGTGGTGCCTGTGGCACCATCTATAACTTCACCTATGACCCTACAATAAGATATGCCCTTGGTTGCCAGAAAGAAATTGAGCAAAATATGGTTATAACGCAGATACCGTTCTTCCCTGCCACTGAAGCTCTTTACAATGTGGAGGATTTAGAGCCAAAAGAAGGGGAAAACAAGCTAGTGGAGCTTTACCCCGATATCCTTACCTGTTTTGGTTGCAATAATTGCACTAAGACCTGCCCTCAAGACCTCGAGGTTATGGAGTTTATGTCTGCTGCTATAAGGGGTGATATCAAGAGGGTAGCTGAGCTATCATTTGATTGCCTCATATGTGGCTTATGTGCTGCCAGGTGCCCACAAGGATTGCAGCCATATAATGTAGCTTTGGCAGCTCGACGCATATATGGCCATTATATGGCACCTAAATCTCAGCACAATTTGAATAGAGTGAAGGAGATAGAGGAAGGCAAATTTAATGTTGAGTTAGAGGAATTAAAGAAGGCAAGCGAGGCTGAGTTACGCAAGAGATATGCAGCGCGAGAGATAGAGCCGGCTAAATAGAAAGGAGGTAATTTGATATGCCATATCCAGCTTATATGGAAGAAAGTATTAGAAAAGTAGAGGCTACTAGGGCAGAGCGGTTGAAGAAAGGACTTCTACCTCGTATTCCTGAAGCCGAAAGGGAAGCCCTAGTAAATAAATTTCATCCTGATTATAAAAAAGAAGAGATGCGTGAGTTAAAAGTAGGACCGAATAAGGGTGAACGCACACCTCACGAGGTGGCTGATCTGTTGGAAGGTAGCAGCCGCGTTGACCCTGATAAAATCGAGCTTGACAAGATTGACCATGATGTTGATGTTTTGGTAATTGGTTGTGGTGGAGCTGGAGGGGCAGCTGCTCTCTTAGCTGAGGAAAACGGTGCCAGTGTCCTCATATCGTCAAAATTACGTTTAGGCGATGCCAATACTATAGGAGCTCAAGCAGGAACACAGGCAGCTGATAGGCCTAATGACTCTCCTGCTATTCATTACCTGGATATAATGGGCGGGGGCCATTTCACCAATGATCCTGATTTGGCAGAAGCATTAGCCAAAGATGCTCCTGATGCTATTAGGTGGCTGGAATCGCTGGGTGTTGAGTGGGATAAGGAACCAGATGGTTCATATCATGAGCTATCGGGTGGTGGCTGTGCTGTAAGGAGGATGCATTCCTGCCGAGATTATACTGGCCTTGAAGAAATGCGTACTATACGTGATGAGATGAGGCAGAGGAACATGCATGGAAGGAAGATAGATTGGTTAGAGTTCGAGCCGGTGATAGAGCTGCTCATGGATGATAAGGGGCAGGTAGCTGGAGCTATACTGATGAACTTAGAGACTAAGCAAATGAGTGTAGTGCGAGCCAGGGCGGTAGTTATGGCTACTGGTGGCGTAGGCCGCACGCATATTCAGGGTTTCCCTACAACTAATCATTATGGTGCCACTGCCGATGGCTTAGTATTGGCTTATCGGGTAAGCTGTCCTCTTGTTCATATGGATACTATGCAATATCACCCCACGGGCGCAGCCTTTCCTCCCCAAATTCTGGGGTTACTGATTACAGAGAAGGTGAGGACTCTAGGGGCAGAGCTAGTCAATTGTGATGGAGAGCAGTTTGTCCATCCTTTGGAAGCAAGAGATACGGAAGCCTCGGCAGAGATTCGAGAATGCAAAGAGCGCGGAAAGGGAGTAACAACGCCAACAGGGGAGGTTGGTCTGTGGGAAGATTCACCAATGGTTGATATTATTCGCGGGGAAGGGACTATTGCTAGGGAACTGCCGGCAATGGTTCGCCAGTTTGCTCGCTTTGATATTGATATGATCCATAAGCCAATGTTGGTTTATCCTACGCTGCATTATCAAAACGGAGGAATCAAAATTAAGGCTGATGCCTCTACCTCAGTCCCAGGGTTATTTGCCGCTGGTGAATGTGAGGGTGGAGTGCATGGCAGGAATAGGCTTATTGGTAATTCGACTCTGGATTTATTTGTCTTTGGCAGAAGGGCAGGCAGAGCGGCAGCTAAGTGGGTTAAGGAAGTAAAGTTAGGTAAACTTACTTTAGACCATGTGCGTAAATGGCAGCGTGAGATTAAGGAAGCAGGTTTAGAAGACATGCCCATCTCTCCTATGCTTTTACCTAATTATGCCCGTGGTAATCGACCAGTGCCTGGTTTCGTTCCGCTTGGTGAGGCAAGTGAGTATACGCCTTTTGGCGATAGAGCTGTACGCTGGATTTAGAAGGAGGATGATATGCCACTGCGTGAGCAAAGAGAAGTCAAAGAAGTTGAAGGCGTTTTAAATAAAATCTTGAGCACTGCTTCCCCGCCAGTAGCTCGGTGTCGGCTGCTTTCAAGCGGTTTTGGTGAGTCTTATGCCTTAAATATAGCAGAGGATATCAGAGGGCATAAAGAATGCCTTGGCTGCGGCAACTGCATCGATGCTTGCCCTTTCTTATTCCGTGAGCCCTCCCGCCGCGACAGGACGGAGCAGCGAACATCTATGGCGCTGGAAAGCATAGTTGGTGAAGACTGCGATGAGTGCGATGCTTGTGTTTTAGCTTGTCCCCAGGTGGATACTACTATTAAGAATTACGTTGTTCAGCACCGTATGATAGAAGTTATGTCAAGGCTGGGGCAAAGGATAGGGGACGAGGATGAGCCTGATTTAGATTTATTTGTCGAGGAAGCCTTATCCTGAGCCCTTCGCTTCCTCTCAATTCTGGGGGAGCGGAGCGACCAAAGAATCTCGCTCAGGGCAGGCTCCGCGAAGGATTTAGGAGGTGCTAAATGGATTTTGAGATACCTGAGGAATTAAAAATGATTCAAAGTATGGTGAGGGATTTTATCACTGACCAATTGAAGCCTTTGGAAAGAATTGTTTTGGGGCGAGCAGCCGACCTAAGCGATGCCCAGATGTATCTTCCCCCGGAGGAAGAGGAAAGGCTGATAGGGATGGTGAAGGAAATGGGCTTATGGGGGCTAAGTGTGCCTGAAGAGCTTGGTGGTGTGGGTTTGGACATTTTGGGCAATTGCTTAGTGGAAGAAGAGCTAGCTCAAACGGTTGTCCCTTTCAGTTTTGGTGATGTTACCCCGATACTTTTTGATTG
>JAGMBH010000070.1 GCA_023129815.1 Dehalococcoidia bacterium | reverse complement strand
GGCTATGACATCCTTTTCTTCTGGGTCGCTAGAATGATCATGATGGGGCTGGAAGATACTGGTGAAATTCCTTTCCATACCGTTTACCTCCATGGCTTGCTTCGAGACGAAAATGGAGAGAAAATGAGTAAGCTACGGGGGAATGTCATTAACCCCACTGAGGCTATAAGTGAATACGGTGTTGATGCTCTTCGCTTCGCCCTGATCATCGGCAGCTCCCCCGGGAATGATATAAACTTGGGCCAAGGGAGACTGAAGTCCAGCCGCAATTTCGCCAATAAATTATGGAATGCCACCCGATTCATCTTCCAGAGTATAGATGCCGAAGCGCTGAAAGGCCGTACCTTACAAGTAGACGTCATTGCGAGCCGAAGCTGCGAGCCGAAGGCGTGGCAGGAAGCGAAGCAAACTCAAGTATCACGGAGGGTGGAAGATCGCTGGATTCACAGCCAGCTCAACCGCCTTATCATCAATGTTACCAAACTGATGGAAGACTTCCAGTTTGGCGAAGCAGAGCAGCAAATCCACGATTTCATCTGGTCAGAATTCTGTGATTGGTATATTGAATTTGCCAAGATACGCCTTGGCAACCAATCACCTCCCTCACCTTTACCTTTCTTGGTAAACACCCTAGAAATATCACTCCGCCTCCTGCATCCTTTCATGCCTTTCATCACCGAGGAACTATGGCAAAACTTAAAGCAGCGGCTACCCAATAAAAGCCAAATGCCAGCTTCCATAATGATAGCTCCATATCCTACCTCTAATGAGAAAGCCATCGACCCCGAAGCAGAACAGGCTATGGATGCAGTGATAGAGATTATCCGCTCCATCCGTAATGCTCGCACCCAATATAAAGTAGCACCGGCTAAATGGATTAAGGCTCAAGTCTATGCAGACGATCACTTGCCGTATATTACCTCTCAAGCCAAAGCTATAGAAACATTGGCTCGGGCCCGCCCTTTAGCTATTCTCAATCGACAAGAAAGGAAAGCTGGTAAAGAAAAGGCACTCATTCTAGTTCTGAAAGAAGCCGAGGTGCTTTTGCCCTGGACAGGCATGATAGAGCAGCTTGCTGAAAAAGAGCGCTTAATAAAAGAGAAAGAACTAACCCAAGTCAGGATTGCTCAACTTAATACACGGTTAAGGGATAATGCTTTTCTGACCAAAGCACCACCGCATATCGTGGAAAAGGAAAAACAGAAACTTTACCTGCTTAAAGACAAATTGGAAAGATTAAAATCAGAACTATCTCAGCTCGATTAAGAAACTTTGTGGTTTTTTAGCCCCATATAATGGTGTAGCTTCACTAAGGCTTTTTGGGTATCACTGGCAACACAGGATTTGTCACTTCCCTTTAGACGCTGCTTAAATAACCAATAGGTAAATTCATTAACCTCAGTCAAACTCATAGACTTACGCTTAGGATAATGTTTCTCCTTCCTGAAGCGAGCAAACAACTCCTGTTGAGTGGCACCGTAGATGCGTCGATACGCCTCGTCAATTACCCCTCCATCCTTGACCAAGCCCAAAGCCCGCTTTCTTTTGCGGACCTCTTCAGCTATAGCTAAAAGCAAAATTTGCTCCACAAGGACACCATAAAGATAGTTGAGATAAGCTTGATACTTGGCCTTACCAACTAATTCTCTAAATTCATCTTTAGTCAATTCTATTGGTGGCCGGTCAAAGAAAAGAAGAGCAATCAGTTCATTCTCCGGGATAAGCCCATCAACCTCTTCACATAACCTCTCCGCCAGAACCAGCCAATCAAAAGCTTCATTGTCAATGAGATACCGATAGTGACGTCCCTTGTAATCTTCCTCAGGACTAGTCCACAATTTGATGGCTTCAAGTAAGGCTAAATACCAATGCTTACCGGCAGCAATAGCCTCTTTTAGATGTTCAATTGCCTGAATATCAGCAGCACAGGAGGACATCATACTCACCCCTAACACTCCCTAATTTTATATCAATTATATTCTTGTCAGCTCAAGGAACTCAAGGCAATATTTGCCAGCCGCTATGCTCAGCAAATTGACACAAATTTCTATCGGGGTAAGTTGCCACTGGGTTACCTACTAGCTTCAACAAGGGAATGTCGAATATGCTATCGGCATAAGCGAAGCTTGATGAATTATCTATTTCTAACCCATTTCGTTTAATGAATTCTTGAAGCAACTTAGCTTTATTTTCACCAAAACACAAAGGTTTGATAATCTTGCCAGTATATCTACCCTCAATTACCTCGAGCTTTGTGCCAATGACATTGGGCACCCCTAGTTTTTGCCCAACAACCTCCAAGAGTTCGCTATAGGTAGCAGAGACAATTGCCACTATATGCCCACTTTGTTCATGCTGCTTCAGCATCTCGACTACATCGCGGCGCAACAATTTGAATATATGGTTATCAGCAACCCAATGAAAGACTTCTAGCACTTCTTCCTCACTTGCTCCTTTAAAAATGCCGCTCATATCCTCCATCCACTTCACCCGGCATTTTTCCCTGTTGAGCAATTTGCACTTGCTTAGTAGCCATAAGGGTAAATGAGTAGCCCAAAATGCTAATAGCCAA
>JAGMBH010000007.1 GCA_023129815.1 Dehalococcoidia bacterium | reverse complement strand
CTCAGGCGGCGGAGCCGGTTAGCGGAGGGGAAGTAAAAGAACTAACCACGCTCTTAGCCAGTGAAGAATTTATATTAGCCTCGAAAGCTCCTTCTAAGAGGTCTGAAGAAAAACCGCAACTCCGCTTCGCTGAGGATATTTTACCAAGCAGGGGGAAGAGCATAAAGTTGGAGAAGGACAAGGTTAAGAGCAAAGGACATAGAAAAAAGAAAACTTACTTTAAAGAGGATGGGCCGGAAGAATAAACATATACCGCAGCGTACTTGCGTTGCTTGTCGGCAGACAAGGGACAAAAGGGATTTGATTCGCCTGGTATGCACCGACGGTGGAATTGTCGAGGTCGACCCAACCGCCAAGAAGCCAGGTAGGGGGGCTTATTTATGTCCTCAAAAGGATTGCTGGGAAATAGGGCTGAAAAGAAATCGTTTGGAGCATGCTTTGCGAATAAAGCTTAGTTTCGATAATCGCCAAGCTTTAATAGAGTATAGCAATAACTTGCCCGGGAGGAGCCGGATGTGAGTAATAAAAAAATGCACTCGCTAGCTAATCAAAAGGAAACAAATCATCCAGCTTTGCCTCAAATCGAGCTTCCACCTTCCATAACTGTAAAACGATTAGCTGATACCTTAAAAGTAGAGCCGGTGAAAGTTATTAAGCAGCTTATGCGCAAAGGCATCATGGCCAATGTCAACCAGGCTATCGATTTTGATACTGCCACCACGGTAGCCCTAGATTTCGGTTATAGTGCTCGGGAAAAAATAGAGCTTCAAATCTTGTCTTCCCTCGAGGGACTAGGAGATAAATTACAAATTCGCTCCCCGGTGATTACTGTAATGGGGCATGTCGACCATGGTAAAACAACCCTTCTTGATGCCATCAGGAAAACCAATGTAACTGCTCACGAGGCAGGAGCTATTACCCAACATATTGGCGCTTATCAAACTACAGTGGATGGACGCAAAATTACCTTCCTAGATACACCCGGGCATGAAGCTTTCACTGCTATGAGAGCCCGTGGAGCACAGGCAACTGATATCGTGGTCTTGGTAATTGCTGCTGATGATGGCGTTATGCCTCAGACTGTGGAAGCTATAGACCATGCTAAAGCTGCCAAAGTGCCTATAGTGGTTGCCATCAATAAGATTGATAAACCTGATGCCAATCCTGAGCGTGTAAAGCAGCAGCTTACTGATTTAGGCTTAATTATTGAAGAGTGGGGCGGCGATGTTGTTTGTGTTCCCATCTCAGCTAAAAAGGAGCAAGGAATCTCAGATTTACTGGAAAACTTATTCCTTGTTGCTGACATATTGGAGCTAAAAGCTGACCCTAATTGTACCGCAGAAGGCGTAGTCATTGAAGCTAAGCTTGATAAAACTAAAGGCCCCTTAGCTACTCTTCTGATTCAGAAGGGTACTCTCGAGGTGAGCAATATTGTAGTGGCTGGCAATACTTGGGGCAAAATCAAAGCTATGTTCAATGATAAAGGAAAAGGGATTAAGAAAGCTGAGCCATCAACCCCAGTGAAGGTTCTTGGCATAAATGGCGTGCCAAGGTCAGGAGAGATCTTCACTGTAGTTACCGATGAGCATCAAGCACGCAGCACTGGAGACAAATATGCAGTTATGAGAGTTCGTGAACCTTTAAGTTTAAGCACCCTTTCCAGCCAAATAAGCGCCGGGAAGGTAAAGGAACTCAACGTAATTTTAAAGACGGATGTTCAGGGCAGCATAGAACCAATAAAGAACTCCATAGAGCGACTGGGCACGGAAAAGGCGAGGGCTAAGGTTATACACGCTGCTAGTGGCAGCATTACGGAGAGTGATGTCCTTCTTGCTTCAGCTTCAAAAGGCATTGTTATTGGTTTTAACAGCGACCCAGCGCCAGGAGCGCAGCAGCTAGCTGAAGCAGAAGGAGTAAGCATCCAGCGTTATGATGTAATTTACCGATTAGAGGAAGACGTGGGTAAAACATTAAAGGGGATGCTTGAGCCAACTTATGCCGAGGTGCTTGGAGGGCGTGCCGAGGTACGCGCTATATTCACCGCTAGTAAGTATGGCAAAGTAGCCGGTGTTTATGTTAAGGAAGGCAAAGTGTGGCGAGATGCCAAAGTCAAAGTATTGCGACAAAATAAGGTGGTCTGCGAATCTCGACTCTCCAGTTTAAGGCGTTTTAAAGAGGGTGTCACTGAGGTAGTTGCTGGTCTTGAATGTGGCATAGGCATGGAAGGGTTTACCGATTTCTATACCGGCGATATTATCGAATTTTATAGAAAGGAAAGGGTAAGTTAAGGTAACAAATGGCATTCTGATTGGAGCGAGGTAGAATGACAGAAAGCGAAGGGCTCAGAGCTTACAGAGGGTGAAGAATTTATAGGAGGCTCAAATGTCTAGACGTACGGAACGACTAAACAAAGTCATCAAGCAGGAAATCAGCAGATTGCTTGAGCGTGAGGTTAACGACCCAAGGCTGAGTAATTCTATCTCTGTAACAGAAGTTTCAGTTTCGCCTGACCTCAAGTATGCTAAAGTATTTGTTAGCATACTGGGGAATGAAACCGATAAAACAGAGATGCTAGCCGGCTTCAATGCTGCTTCTGGATTCTTACGCAAGAAATTGGCTTTGCATTTAAAGTTGAGATGTGTCCCACAGCTTAGCTTTCATTATGATAATTCTATTGAGCAGGGGGCAAGGTTGCTCAAATTAATCGAGCAGGCTAGCAACACTAAATAGCTTAGGTTTTTACTAGAAACAGCCCCAGGCTATTGACATTGTCACCTGTAATAAGCTATGTTAGAGATATGCTAGCCAAGCAGAAAGGAGGTAGCTTTTCATGCAAGCATATTGCTTTAAGTGTCGGGCAAAGAGAGATATAAAAAACCCAACATCCGTCACCCTTAAGAACGGAAAGCCAGCAGTCCGCGGGGTCTGTTCTGTATGCGGGACCAAAGTATTTAGAATTGGCAAGGCTTAATCTCCCAGAGTGGCATGATTAAGCTAGCAAAGATAAATTTTGTCAATCTCACCGCGAGAAATAGTGGATCTTAGCTCAAAATTTGCTGGCGCGGTAATTTAGCTTAATGTTGCCTATAGTAGCAACAATCAAAGCCGATGTTAATAGATTTTTGCTACTATAAGCATCAGGGTTGATTAGAAGTTTAGTTTTGCTTTTAAGCAATTAAAGCTATGTAGTTGTGGGTAGGAGGCATTTATGTGGGCGCTGAGACTAAGAATCATGTCATGATAGCTGCTAAGGTC
>JAGMBH010000069.1 GCA_023129815.1 Dehalococcoidia bacterium | reverse complement strand
TTCCAACTGCGCTTATTCATTAGGACTGCTTCTCTGAAAGCCTCATTAATCCATTGCGATGGGTAGAGCCTTGCCGCTTCCTTAAGTTCTTCCACAATCATCGGAGTTATCACCCCGATATTTTGCTCATAGAGAGCGAAGATGTTAGGTAATTGCACTGCATGTCCTATTCCTTCTTCGCTAGAGGGCTGTGTCCTAACGGAAAGTTCCTCACGCTTGATCTTATCAATAGTCTCTCTATCGGATTCCATATTGGCAAAGTAGGCATCCTCCCATTTACCATCTATATTTAAGTTTAGCTGTAAAATGGTGCCGCGGCTTACGGCTAAGTGTAAAGCGTGACGAAGCACTTCCTCGTCTATCCCAGTCATTAGTGCCTTCTGTGACAGCAATTCTCCATATGTAACAAAAGGAAGCCGGGAAATGCCCACCCTACTACCCCCCTTTATCTGTCGGGGGACATAATGGCATCCTTGCTTATGACTGAGCAGGTAAAAGATGTACATTGTTACTTTAAGCTCAGCTAAGTCTTGAATTTGAGGCATCACCTGAGCAAAGAAGACATCGGGTAAGGGAGTAAATTCCACTTCTGCTGGGAAACCGGGAAATTTTCTCTCTGGCACCTTTTTACCCTTCAAGGAGTTGAAATTGACTCAGCCTCCTCCACGTTGTCAAATTTAACCACTCTATTCAGGAAGCGCAGCTTAATCCGCCCCAAAGGGCCATTGCGGTGCTTAGCTACAATAATATCAGCGATACCACGTGGATATGGTTCTTTACTAATATCATGCGAGCCCCCCCACTGCTCCTCAGTAAAATATAGGTCATCTCGGTAAATAAAAACAACAACATCAGCATCTTGCTCGATGGTGCCACTTTCACGCAGGTCAGCAAGCTGAGGTATATGGGAAGCTCGCCATTCCACAGCTCGGCTGAGTTGAGACACAGCTAGCACGGGCACATCCAGCTCCCTCGCCAATATCTTTAAAGAACGAGTTATTTTACTGAGCTCCTGAACCCGAGTTTCATTCCTACTATCACCTTGTATTAGCTGCAAATAATCAACGATTATTAAATCAATATCACGCTCAAAATAAAGGCGCCGTGCTTTGCTTCTTATATCTACAGCTCGGAGTTGAGGTGAATCATCAATGTAGATCGCTGCTTCGGATAAAATTCCGCTGGCTTCCATGATTCTCGCCTCATCATTTTCACTAAAGCGCCCTAAACGGACGTCCCTCGAATTCACCCCCGATTCGCTAGCCAGAAGACGCTGAACCACCGCCTCCCGAGCCATCTCCAAACTGAATAGAGCCACGCAAGCTCTTTGGTTAATAGCAGCATTTCTGGCAATATTTAGAGCTAAGCTGGTTTTACCCAAGCTAGGCCTGGCAGCTAAAACAATCAAGTCAGATGGCTGCAAACCACCCAGTAAATCATCTAAACCAGCAAAACCAGTTAAAGCATGAGCTAGCTCCCTTTCCCGGAGCACAGTAGGCTGTCCAGTCTCCTCGAAGTATTGCCCTAAGGCCTCACGTATTGAAATGAAATCTCTAGTGCCCTGTCTCCTTCTTACCTGAAAAAGGATATCCTCAGCTTTATTGAGGCTAGCCTCGATATCTGGGCCAGCCTCATAACCAATGGCGGCAATTTGCCCGGCAGCAACGATCATTTGCCGCATCACTCCTGTCTTAGATACTATCTGAGCATAATGTTCAACATGCAGGGATGTAGGCACAACAGATATTAGATGGGATAAATAGGCCGCGCCACCAATCTGCTCTAGCTTGTTCTGGCGCATCAGTTCATGTGCTACCGTGATCTGGTTTATAACTTCATTGCGTTGGTAAAGAGACAAGCAAGCTTGATAAATCGCTTGATTTGTTTCATCAAAAAAGTCCTCGGACTTAAGAGAAGTAGCAACTTTCAATATAGCCTCAGGATCGATAAGCAAAGAGCCAATCACTGCCTCCTCTGCTTCAATATCGTGGGGAGGTAATTTTTCCTGTGCCATTTTTTAAGCCTTCCCCGGCTCAATAACCACTGTGATTCGTGGCTCCAACCCCTTGGCTAATTTAATACTTATTTCATAGTTACCTGCTTGGCGCAAAGGCTTGTCCAAGTCTATCTTCCTCTTATCAAGAGGAGAAGCTATAACTCGACTTAATTCCTCGGCTATGTCAGCAGCAGTAATAGAGCCAAATAGACGGTCATCAACACCCACATGAGCCTGAAAATGAATTTCTCTTCCCTCGATTTGTTCAGCGAGTTTGGCTAGTTTAGCTTGGTCAAGACTTTCCCGAGCGCTCCCCCTTCGAAGCTCCGACTCCACTCGCTTTATAGCTGCTGGGGTAGCTGCCAAGGCTAAACCCTGGGGGAAAAGGAAATTCCTGGCATAGCCCTTGGCCACCTCCGTTATCTCTCCAGCCTTGCCCTTCCCAGAAACATCCTTTAACAAAATAATTTTCATAGAGATCCTTCGCTTCGCCTAGGATGACATTCGCCAGTTTAGAAATCTCTCTGCTGATAAAGCAGCTGTGGCACCATCACCAGCAGCAGCTATTGCCTGCCTAGCTGAGTTATAGCGAACATCTCCAGCAGCTAATACTCCAGGTATTTCCGTTTCCATCACTTCATTAGTGATTAAATATCCTCCCTTGTCCAGAGGCAAAACTCCCTTTAAATAGCTGGTGTTAGGCTCCAATCCAATGGCAACAAAAACACCCGCTATTGGCAATGTTGATATTGTAACATCTTTTGTCTTTTTTAGCCTGAGCTGCCTGACTGCTCCCTCACCCTCAATTTGGGCTACTAGAGTATCCCAGATAAACTCTATTTTTGGTTCAACCATAGCTTTTTCTCGGAGTATCTTGCTAGCTCTAAGCTGATTACGGCGGTGAATGACTAAAATCTTAGAAGCAAACTTACTCAAGTAAAGAGCCTCGGTGAGGGCCGCATCCCCACCTCCTATCACAGCCACTACTTTATCTCGGAATAAAGGCCCATCACAAGTGGCACAATAAGAGACGCCTTTGCCCAAAAGCTCGGCTTCCCCGGGCACCATTAACTTGCGGAATTGCGAGCCAGAAGCAATAATCACTGACTCAGCAACAAATTTACCTTCACTGGTGCTAACCAGATTATGTAGTTGGTTAGGCACTAAACTAGTGACCTCAGCAAGCAAAATTTGCAATCCGTAAGCCGTAGCTTGCTGATGCATGAGTTGCCCTAACTCAATGCCAGAAATCCCCTGGGGAAAACCAGGGTAATTCTCTACCCGATCAGCGTAAGTTATTTGACCACCTATCACCCCCCTCTCAATAAGTAAAGTATTAAGCTTTGA
>JAGMBH010000068.1 GCA_023129815.1 Dehalococcoidia bacterium | reverse complement strand
CCCTTCCCACCGGTCACAGTGTCCTCCCCACCTAGCTAGGACTTTACCATTAACCGAGATATGGAAATCCGTTTGGCTAACCTCAAATCCTTTAAACTCTGTTTTGCAATTGTTAGTCCCCATCTCTTCATGTATTAACAAGGCAACACCAATAGCACCCATGAGCTCATGCTGGGGAGGGATAATAATCTCTGTATCTAAAGTCTCGCCAAGCGCCTTAATTATTCCCTGATTGAAAGCAACGCCACCCTGGAATACCACTTGAGGCAGAATTTCCTTGCCTAAAGCAACGTTATTAAGATAGTTGCGCACCAATGCTTGGCATAAACCATAAAGGATGTCATCAGTTTTATGCCCCATCTGCTGCTTATGAATCATGTCTGATTCAGCAAATACAGTGCACCTTCCGGCGATGCGCACAGGCATTTTGCTCCTTAAAGCCTATTGATAATAGAACAAGGCTCGTGGAATAGCTACTTTAATCATGACCACTCCGGAATTCTTGCTTAATCTTGCCTAGCATCTCAGGCTGGCTAAGTATGTCGACAACGGTCATTGCCATCGCCTTAGCGGCATCTAACAACCCTTTATTTCCAGCTTCGGAGGCAGCAGCGGAGGCAAACTCTGGCGTATGCACTAATATCTCAGGAGAGGCAATGGCCACCATAGGATGTATGCTGGGCACTACTTGGCTGACATTCCCCATATCTGTGCTGCCAAAGCCAAAAGAAGGGTCAAAAGCATCCACATGGCGTCCCAGCGATTCCAGATTTTGGCGGAACAATCGAGCCAAAGTGATATTATTTCTCAGAGGAGCATAAGTTTTTTCTCCCCAGCTATATTCCAACCTAGCTCCACTGGCTAAAGATGCTCCCTTAAAGCAGTTCAAGACCTTTTCTTTCAGCTCATCAAGGTAAGCATTATCCGGGGCACGTATCAGAAATTTAGCAGCACTATGGGCAGGAACTATATTAGGTGCTTCACCACCGTCAGTAATTATGCCATGAATGCGTGCTCCTCCCTTTATGTGCTGCCGCAACGAATTTATGCTGGTAAAGGCTAAAATCAGAGCTTCAAGAGCATTTATACCTTTGTAAGGTTGGGCAGCAGCATGAGCCGGCTTGCCAAAGAATTCTACACCTAAAGAAATGCAGGCAAGCGTCTGTGAGGTTGCCAAGTTGCGTGTATTAGGATGTACCATCATAGCCACATCTATTTCTTCAAAGATACCTGCTTTCACCATATCTATCTTACCCCCAAGAACCTCTTCTCCTGGGGTACCTAAAACTACGACGCTACCTCCCAAACTATCAATGGCCAGCTTACTAGCTACGCCAGCACCAACTGCTGAGGCAGCTATTATGTTATGTCCACAGCCATGTCCTATTTTAGGTAAAGCATCATACTCAGCAAGTAAGGCAATCCTTGGTTTCTCTTGACCATACGTTGTCTGAAAGGCTGTAGCTAAACCTGCAATGCATTTTTGCACTCGGAATCCATTATCTTCAAGGTAATGGCTAAGCCAAGATGATGCTTTCTCCTCCTGGAAACCTAACTCAGGGTTATCGTGGATATTGAGACTCAACTGGGTAAGCTCTCGGCATTGTGCCTCCACTTTATCTCTTACCTCTGCTTTCAACCTCTTTATTTCCAATGCCTGAACCCCCACAAATGATTTATTATACTTCGGTTTCAGCCTAGATTTCTAGGCGCTGCCCCAGGCTAAACATGAGAGATTGACATATCCAGCGGTTTACCCTTTCTCTGTCTTGAAGAACCATATGGCACAAAAACCAACCTCCTTGCATGACAGGAGGATGTAGTGCTATGCTTTTTAATGTTGCTGACTTTTGATAGCTGAAATGCTTATTCGTTCACCTGCTGAAAGAACTCATCCTCAGACACTGCCTGGCAATAGCCAAAAGAATTGACTAAAGAGGTGTGTTATGTCGATAAGGAAAATTTCCAAGAG
>JAGMBH010000067.1 GCA_023129815.1 Dehalococcoidia bacterium | reverse complement strand
GCCGATAAGAAAATAGAGGGAGTTGTCGAACGCATAGTGAATATCATCATTGGGGCGCAGTTGACGTGAAGCCTATAATCCTCAATACACCTGACCCTATGGTCAAAGTGAGGGTAATGACTGCCAAGGATTACTCCAATAAAGCCCTCAAGACTTTACACAGAGCTGGTGTGCTCCATGTTGAGGAAAGTGAAGAGTTAAAGCCCATAGACAGGGAAGCCATTGAACATGAAAGAAGAGAAGTTGCTGAGTTATTAACAGACATTGAGGGTGTATTGGTTTACATACCAAAAGGAGAGAAGATATCGCTGGGGGAGGATATTGAGGTTATATACACTAGACCTTTTAACGAAACTGATAGTGAAGTCAGGCTACTATATACCAAGTTCAGCAACATGCACCAGAGAGCCATTAAACTCGAGCAGGAGGCTGAAGAGCTAAAAGAAGTAAAGAGATATCTCGAACCCCTAGGACAGCAAGCAAACCTTAGATTAAGAGATTTAAATTTTTCTGGAAGTTACCTTTTTTCCAAGGTTTTTGTGCTCCCAAGTGAGATATACGAAATTCTATCCCATAAGCTTGGAAATTACCTATTTTGGGGCATGGTCGCCACAATAGAAAACGACACCATTCTCCATGTAATTGCTAAGGCCGAAGACCAAAAAATTATAGAATCCACAGTCAAGGATAACGGGGGCAAAATTCTGCCGATACCAGATGAGGATTTAACCTTGAAGGAATTCATGGGAGCGGCTGAGGGCAAAATTCACCGCCTAGAAGAGGAATTGGCAAAAATCAACGAGGAAATAGAATGCAAAACGAGAGAGAATTTGGAGAAGCTCATCCTTTTCAGAGAAGCACTATCAGCAGAAAATGAAAGGTTATCAGTTTTAGAAAAAGCTTGCGAAGCGAAGTATGTGACACTAATCGAGGGGTGGATTCCGGAGAACAATGTTGAGGCTACAGTTTCCGAACTCAAAGAGAACATAGGCTATGTGTTTATTGACACGAGGAAGCCAGAGCAAGTAGAAAAACCTCCTACTAAGATGAGGAACTTAACCGCGCTTAAGCCATTCCAGGTTATTGTAAATCTGTTTGGCATTCCCAAGTATAGGGAGTGGGATCCCACACCAATAATAGCTTACTCTTTTGCTTTTTTCTTTGGCCTTATGTTAGGTGATGTGATTTATGCTGTATGCCTCATACTGGTGGCAAAATTTGTCCTGCGACGGTTTGTCGATGATCCAGAATCCGAAGGCTTTAAGCTATTTCAGCGGATATTTTATATAAGTTGCGGTGTTGCTCTAATTGTTGGTCTGCTCACTGGAACCTATCTAGGAGATTTCCATCAGCTTTTTGGAATTGAGAGTTTAGCACTTGCCAAAGGGATTGAAAATCTGCTTGGGGATTCCTTATCCTTCATAGTGTTCTCCCTAATAATAGGTTTGATTCATGTAAACATAGCTCATGTAATAGCGCTCATTAAAGGCATAAAAGCAGGAAACAAAGCAGTAATACTAGGTAAAACTGGTTTATTCATACTTCAAATCGCCGGGATACCTTGGGTCATACACTTCCTCGGGATAGATATCCTTCTACTAAATGCACAAATATATCCTATCCTATTATACATTATGCTTCTGGGTATACTATTGATTATCGTCTCTTTTATCATGCAGCAGGGTGCTTTCTTAGGTAGCATTCTTTGGCTGTTTGATGTAACTGGTCTCTTGGGAGATATTATGTCATATTGCCGGCTAGCAGGCGTAGGCTTAGCTACATATTACCTTGCCATGACCTTTAATATGATGTCAGGTTTGATAGCCGGGATGATACCTGCCGGGATGATGCGACTTGTCCTCGGTACCTTAATAGCAATCGTGGTTCTGCTTTTTGGGCATGTGCTTAACTTGCTACTCAGCGCCATCTGCTGTTTTGTCCACTCCCTCAGACTGTGCTTTGTAGAGTTTCTATTTAAGTTCTACGAAGGGGGTGGCAGAGAGTATAGTCCATTCCGGCTGAGGAAGCGAGCACTTGTGCCGGTCAAGGGAAAAGCTTAAAAAGGAGGGATAAAATGCTAATTGAACCAACATCGCTAGCAACTCTTGGTGGTGCCATAGCATTAGGAGGGGGATTGATAGGGTCTTCAATAGGTATAGGCATTGCTGGGTCTGCCGCAGCAGCTACATTGAGTGAGGAGCCTGGACAGCTCAGGAATGTCATAGTGCTGGTATCTCTGCCAATGACACAAACTTTCTACGGGCTGATAATATTGCTACTCATTCTAACAAGGGTGATCCCTAACCTCGCTGCTATGCCCGATGCCGGTGGCAGTGGTTTTGCTGTACTTGCTTGCGGCGTCATAGCTGCCTGTGCTGAATTATTCTCAGCAGCATATCAGGGCGTTATATGCGCTTCCGGTATTTCACTTCTGCCCATGACAAAGGGACGGATACTAACTAACGCCGTCATGTTAGCTGTGTTTGTCGAGTTGTTAGGTGTCCTGGGACTAGTGTTTACTATAATGTCATTAACCATGTTAGGACTTTTCTAAAGGGCTCTTAAAAATGGAGAAAATAAGCGAGGCTGTTGTCAGCAAAGTAAGAATGGAGGCCCAGAATATAATAAAGGAGGCTGAGAAAAAGGCACAGGAGGAGATAGAGAGGGCCAGAAAGCAGCGAGAAGCAAAGCTCCAGGAAGAGAAGCGCAAGATGCTGGAAGAGGCTGAAGAAGAGGCTGCTAGAATCGTGGCTCAGGCTTCTATAAAAGCACGCCGGCAACTATCAAGCGCGAAAAGCGATGTAATCACTAAAATAATCGACAAGGTAAAACAAGAGTTGTCTGAATTCTCGAGCGATGAAAACTATTTTCTGAACTTGATTAAAGAAGCCATAGATGGACTTGGTACCGATAAAAGCAGGATTTACGTTTCTCCTAAAGATGTAAGCAGAGCGCGAAAATTCCTTGAAAGGGATAAGGAATTAGCTAGCAAGATAATGGAAGTCAAGGAGGATAATCTTCTAGGAGGAGTTATAGCCGAAGACATTGATGGGAAACTCCGGATAGATAATACTTATGAGACCAGGCTTGAAATGTTACTACCAAAACTATTGCCCGAAATAAGCAAGGAACTCTTCGAAGCAACATAGGAGGGTTTTTGTCCTACGCAAAGTATGCCTTTATATCAGCTTATCTAAAAGGTGAAGAACCTAAGGTTGTGACTTCTGACCATATAGATAGGATGTCGAAAGCATCCGATATTCAAGATGCATTAGAAACTATCAGAGAGACCGATGTAGGAAGTTACCTTGAAGAATTAACTGTTAAAACCTTCGACGATGTAGATGAATACTTGTGGAGATATTTTGTAAAGCGGGTTAATTATATAGAATCGTTTAAGTTCCTGCCAAGCGATATACTGAAGGTATCGAGAGCATACATGGCAAAATACGATGTCCTAAACATTAAAGCCGCTTTACAGGGTATTTCAACGGGCAAGAAGAGTCGCATGATACCAGTGGGAATTATCCACAATAATGGATTATTAGACGAGCTCTCCAGTGCTAAAAATCTAGGTGACATTATTGAGTTACTTATCAAATGTAAACTGGGGAGTTATGTGCCGGCACTGGAAGGATATGAAGTAGCTGGAGGAGCGAAGTCAAAACTCTTGGCTGAAGCTAGGTTAGACGGTGAATACTACAAAAGCATGTTAAACATGGCGCGGGGTATAAAAGATGGCTCTGTGCTTTCAAAAGTTTTTGGTCTCATTATAGACCTAACAAACTTACAAATTGCCTCGAGGGCTATAATTGAGGGTATAGGACTAGATGCCGCCGAATGTACCATTCCTGGTGGATATATGATTACAGACAAAGCTATCAGGGACTTATTATCCTCCAAACTCAGCGATATGCCCCAGAGGCTAGAGAATGCTCAATACCGACATATCGCTGAGGAAATATCAGGTAGTTATGATAAGACTAAGAGCATCACGGCTGTGGAGGAAATCATTGATAAGCATAAGTTCAGGTTGGTGAAGGAGATATTATCACCAAGGGTGTTATCCCCTTTGGTGATGGCTTGGTATCTAATTCTTAAAGAGTTTGAAATACGAAACTTGAGGCTAATCGTGAAAGCAATAGCTGATGGTGTTCCCACAGAGGAAATAAAGATGTATTTGGCGTTTTGAATATGCTAACGGTTAAACACCTAGACATAGCTGTTATAGGAGATGAAGATCTGGTCAGTGGATTGAGGCTGGCTGGCATCGGTAGATATTTCATGATAAAAGGCAACCATGATACCGGCGAAGATGTAAGGAAGGCTCTAAGTGAGTTGATAAACGAGCCCGATATTGGTGTAGTAATGATACTGGAGGATTATGTAGAATATGTTAATGACCTAGTGGCTCACGTTAGAGAAGGGCGGAAAATAACTCCCGTAATCATCGAGGTCCCATCAAAGTTTGGGACAAAATATAAGGATGTTGTCGGATATTACAAAACATTTATTAAAGCAGCTATAGGATTTGAGGTGGAAATATGAAAAAGCACCAAATACCAATATCCAAATCCCAAAATATTTGGAGCTTGGAATTTAGGATTTGAGATTTAAGTTAGGGAGGTAGTGAACCATGGGTAAAATATGGAGAATTTCCGGCCCCTTAGTTATAGCTGATGATATGAAAGGTTCCCAGGTCTATGAAATTGTTGAGATTGGGGATGAAGGGCTTGTAGGAGAGATAATAGGCCTGGAAGGAAATAAGGCCATAATTCAAGCACATGAAGATACTCTGGGATTAAAAACTGGTGAAGTGGTGAGAGGAACAGGAAGGATTTTGAGCGCCGAGTTAGGCCCGGGGCTGGTGGGGTCTATTTATGATGGGCTACAAAAATCCTTGCTTACTCTGGCTGAGAATACTGGCTCGTTTATAAAACGAGGTGCCAAAGCACTCGCACTTTCCCGGGACAAGAAGTGGCAATTCACACCCAAAGTCAAAGTTGGGGATGCAGTCAGTGAAGGAGATATAATAGGCACAGTCCCCGAGACTAACCTCATAGAACACAGAATAATGGTGCCTGTAGGAACCAAAGGCATAGTAAAGGAGATACGCACAGGCGACTATACCGTTGAGGAGCCTATAGCAAGGGTAGAGCATGATGGGGAAGTAAAAGAGCTCACGCTGATGCAAGAATGGCCAGTAAGAAAGCCTAGGCCCTATAAGCAGAGGCTCGACCCTTCAGGCTTGCTCACCACCGGCATGCGAATTCTGGATTATATGTTCCCCCTCGCTCTTGGCGGCAAAGCTTCCATACCAGGAGGCTTTGGCACTGGAAAGACCGTTGCCTTGCAGCAGCTAGCGAGGTGGGCCCAGACGCATCTGAATATCTACGTTGGCTGTGGTGAAAGAGGTAATGAGATGGCCGACGTGCTTTACAGCTTTAGAAAGCTTAAGGAGCCTAACACGGGAAGATTACTGCAGGAGAAGGAAATATTCATAGCTAACACTTCTAACATGCCGGTTGTGGCTAGGGAAGCAAGCATCTTTGTCGGTATTACTATGGCTGAATACTTCAGAGATATGGGCTACGATGTTTTGCTAGTTGCCGATTCAACTTCGAGATGGGCTGAAGCTATGAGGGAAATGGGCGGCAGGCTGGAGGAAATGCCAGGGGAGGAGGGTTTCCCTTCATATCTGGGTTCACGGCTTTCCTCTTTTTATGAAAGGGCAGGAATGGTTGAATGCTTAGGCAGCCCCGAAAGGAAAGGGTCGGTAACAGTAGCTGGCGCTGTAAGTCCTCCCGGGGCTGACTTCAGTGAACCAGTAACGCAGAATACGATTAGAATAATAGATGCTCTATACGCCCTAGATGTTTCCCTGGCAAACAAGAGACATTTCCCAGCGATAAGCTGGCTCACTAGTTATAGCCTCTATGTAGATGCAGTTAAAGATTGGTGGGAAAAGGTTGACCCAGGGTGGGATAATACCAGGGCTACCGCTTTGAGGATACTGCAACAGGAGGCTGAGCTGGAGGAAATTGTGAGACTTGTAGGTCCCGAAGCTTTGCCTGAGGATGACAAACTATTGCTGCTCACCGCCAGGATGATACGTGAGGACTTTCTCCAGCAAAGTGCTTATCACGAGGTTGATACCTATTGCGTGCCAGCTAAGGCTGGCCTTATGCTTAAAACCATCATAAAGTTTTATGAACTAGCTCAGGATATGTTGAGTTCGGGAGCAGGTATTGAGGAGGTTCGTTCATCTCCGATAGTGTATCGGATATCAAGAATGAAAGAGATACCCAATGATACCTTTGAACAAAAAGCCAAGGAACTATGGTCCGAAATGGAAAAAGGCTTAGTAGCTCGCAAAGGAGGAATCTCATGAATATCTCTTCGCTCTACGTCAAAGAGGGAAGAGCAATCAACAAGGCCAAAGGAGCTTTAATCATAGCTGAAAGCATCCCGGGCATAAAATTTAATGAGATAGTTGACGTTCAGCTTAGCAGTGGTGAGATAAAAACTGGTCAGGCAATAGACATCAGTGAGGAGGCAA
This sequence comes from Dehalococcoidia bacterium, assembly GCA_023129815.1. GTDB lineage: Bacteria > Chloroflexota > Dehalococcoidia > GIF9 > AB-539-J10 > 20-14-all-45-10. The sequence continues at coordinate 12,831 of JAGMBH010000067.1, read as the reverse complement.
CTATAATTCAGGTATTTGGCGGAGTCAGCGAAGTAGACCTTATTGGGAGCAAAGTAAGGTGCAAAGGCGAGACTCTAAAACTGCCGGTATCTATAGACATCTTAGGAAGAATCTTTAATGGGATGGGAGAACCTATAGATGGAGCTCCACTCATAATTCCAGAAGACTACCTGGATATTAACGGACGGCCTATAAACCCTGCATCTCGCCAGCCACCAGCCGAGTTTATCGAAACAGGTATCTCGGCAATAGATGGCTTAAATGCCTTGGTTAGGGGACAGAAATTGCCCATATTTAGCGGTTCAGGTCTGCCGCACAACCGAATTGCGGCTCAAATAATCAGGCAAGCCATAGTGAAGGGTAAGGAGGAGAAATTTGCCTTAGTATTTGGTGCTATTGGTATCAGTTACGACGATGCCTCCTTTTTCATAAGGAATCTTGAAAGGACAGGTGCCCTGGAAAAAACAGTAGCCTTCATCAACACTGCGTCAGATCCCGTTATAGAGCGAATATCAACACCAAGGCTAGCTTTAACCGCAGCAGCGTACCTAGCATGGAAACAAGATATGCACGTGCTGGTTGTACTTACTGACATGACTAATTATTGCGAGGCTCTTCGTGAGCTTTCCTCCATGCGTGAGGAAATACCCTCAAGAAGAGGATACCCAGGATATATGTATACCGACCTGGCCACAATGTATGAAAGAGCAGGTAGGATTTTTGGTAAAGAAGGTTCAGTAACTATAATGCCCATCCTGACCATGCCCGATGATGATATAACACATCCCATACCCGACCTTACCGGCTATATAACCGAGGGGCAAATTGTGCTTTCCCGAACTCTGGAAAGAAAGGGAATATACCCGCCGATAGATGTATTCCTGTCCCTTTCACGGATGATGAAAGAGGGAATTGGTCCCGGTAAGACCAGGGAGGATCATAACAATGTCTTCATGCAATCATATGCTGCTTATTCTGAAGGATGTTACCTCAGGGAGATATCGACCATCATAGGTGCTGAGGCGTTAGGTGAAAGGGACAAAATATATTTAGCGAATGCAGACGAGTTTGAGAAAAAATTCATATCTCAGGGCGAGTTTGAAAAAAGAAAAGTAGAAGACACCTTAGATATAGCTTGGAGGCTATTTTCGGCATTGCCTGAAGAAGACCTAAAGCTAATTAGTGAAAAATTCATCAAAAGGTATCTTCCAAAGTACTCAAGAAAGACTTAAGCGTGAACAAAAATGCCACAGCAATTAATCAAAGTTAGACCGACAAAAATTGAGCTGGTAAAACTGAAGCGCAGGCTTAAATTAGCCCAAAGAGTACAAAAAATAGTCAAGGATAGGCTTTCAATATTAACCATGGAATTCTTGCAGACAGCGAGAGAGACGGTAGAGGCTAAAAGAAAGCTAGTTGATGCCTTCTCTGAGGCTTATAAGGCGCTATCAATGGCCACTGGGTATCATGGATACATAGCGCTGGAAAAGGAATTAATAGCAACTGAAGCCGCTCCCAAAGTCGTTGCTGGCTCAAGAAATATAGCGGGGGTGAGAATCCCCTCTTTTGAGCTAAGGGGCAATGGAAAGCCAATGAGAGGGTATAACCTGGTTGACACCTCTTCATGGTTAGATCACGCAGCCCAACTAGCTGAAAAATGCCTTGAAGCTACCATAGAAATAGCTGAACTCCAGAGGAGCCTTGAATTATTGGGAATGGAAATAAAAAGGACGAAAAGGATAACCAATGCTTTAGAATATATGATAATCCCCGGGCTTCAGGCGACGATAAAGTACCTGAATATGAAGTTTGAGGAAAGGGATAGAGAAGAGAAGGGACGGCTAAAACGTGTGAAGGTGCTGGTTGCGCGAGGATAGGAGGATGCCTAATAACCTACCTTACGAAAAGATGCTTCAGGAATGCTTGAGAGGTGAGCTCAGAGTAGTAAATGCTGGACTACCACGGAGCCAGAAACCGCTATCCACTTTATTAGGTGAAGAATACCCCCATGTAATATGCAGTGATGGCAGCACTCACTCCTTTAAAAGAAGAGAGCTTGAGCATCTTGCCAGCATGATAAATACTGAGGAGCAAAAAGCATTGTTATTGCCTATACTTATAGAACTGGGGCGAAATCAAGCCGAGGCAGCCATAATATGCCAAGCAGATGCGGTACAGAAGCTCATATCAAAAATACTTAACATGCCGGTTACACCCAAGCAAGGAAGGATTAGGATATATAAGCCACAGTTAGCCCTGCTAAGGAAAAGGCTAAAAACAACAACGCAGTACGTATTTTCCCCCAAAATCCTCGAATAACCACAATGTGCTGTTGTTGTCCAGCGAAAATGTCACCTTAATTGTTCAGCGAATTTGTCACCCCCTATCGATATGGATTCTAAAAGGCCTACGCCAGGGATGGTCTGGGCCAGGTTTAGTGTAGTGAGTAAGCTTTGGTTGCGGAGTTTTCTTCGCCTTGATGATGGGGACGGCAAGTTTATCAGAATTAGCCATGCTTGGCATAACACGAGTTGTACTCCTCGCCCTGAGCACTGGAGCCTCTGGCGGTGCCGGTTTAGTAGCTAGACAATGCCCCTAGTACTATACTGCTAAACTACCATCCAGCCTCTCATGTACCTCCACCCTGGCGCGAGCATAGCTCAATCTGCCATTAGTTGGCAATATTTGTAGTCTGTGCTCTCCAAAGTGCACTACATTATCTGAACCTACTGTACGGTAATACTTAAAACAGAATACCTCATCATGAGTAAATCCCTCCTTAGGCTGACGATAAGCTGAGTCAGGTTGGGCAGCAGGGATAGCAAACTTCTGGTTATGTCGAGGGAGAAAATCCCGGAGTAGTTGGTTGGCCTCATCAATGGTTCTAGCCCCTGCCAGACGGAGCTCACTAACCAGCCGATCCTGAAAGGTGCCCCATAGCCTTTCAATCCTCCCTCTAGCCTGAGGTGAGCGTGATGAGATAGAAGTAATGCCCAATTCCTCCATTAGTCGGCCAAACTGAGTTGGTTTCCTTTTCCCCTCAAGCTGCTCTTCCAGCGACTCTGGCTCACTTTTAGAACGCTCAAATATGCCATGACGATCATGGTATAAAGCCATAGGTATACCATGACTAGTCACAATTTGGTGTAGCAGGAGAAAATAGCCCTGAGCATCCTCTTGCTCCCTGAATAAAGCGTAAGGGGTCTTGCCTGTGGTATCATCTACGGCTCCCACCAGAGTTAGCCAGGGGCCTCTCCCCTCCAGCCAATCGTGGCGACTGCCATCTGTCTGCAGCAGCATCCCCTCTTGAGGATAACGCTCCCTGCGACTGCAGTGCTTCGGCGGGCGTCTCTTTCTGGGACTCCTTATCCCAGCCTTAAGGAGAATGCAGCGCACGGAGGAGCGGGACAGAGTGATGCCCTCTCGCTCAGCTAGAAGCTCAGTGAAGTGCTGATTGTTGCAGCCAGCGTAAGTTCTCTGTCCCAGGTCCAATATCTGCTTCCTCCCACTCTCGTCCAGGGCATTGTGAGGCTTTCTTCCCCGATTGCCATGCGCTAATGCCGCAGCGCCCTCCTTTCTGTACACCGCTAAAATTCTTCTCACATGGCGTAAGGACAGATCTAATACCTCAGCTGCTTCCCTGCCTATCATCTTACCCTTCTCCATTTGATTTAACACCACCAACCTCTTTTGTTCTTTCCTGTTCAATGTCACCATCTCCTTCATGGGTGACATTTTCCCTGAACAGTTACAGGGTGACAAAATCGTAGAACATTAACAGCCCAAATTTGTTTAATTGACCTTTATTATTCTCTTATGTTAAAATAAAAACTTGGCGTCTACTGAAAAGTAAAAAAGGTTATAGGTCTAAGAAAGTCGGCTAGTTGAAGCCGGTAGGATTTTCGAAAGTAAGTAGGCCGGTATAATAACTAGGCGGCTTTTTGATTGCCTAAAATATCAGGGGTTGTAGAAATGTCAACAGTTAATCAGCTTGTTCGCAAGGGGCGACGAAAGCCTGGCAAGCGAATTAAGGCTTTAGCGTTGCGTCTTAGGTATAATGCTATGAAAGGCGAGAGCAAGTGGACTCGAGGGTCGCCTCAGAAACGAGGCGTTTGCATTCAGGTTAAGACTGTTACACCGAAAAAGCCTAACTCAGCCCTGCGTAAGGTTGCCCGTGTAAGGTTAACTAATGGTATGGAAGTGAATGCTTACATTCCTGGCGAAGGGCATAACTTACAGGAGAGGTCGATAGTTTTGATTCGTGGAGGCAGAGTTAAGGATGTTCCTGGAATTCGCTATCATATTATTCGTGGCACTTTGGATGCTGAGGGAGTGGCTAACCGGAAACGAGGCCGCAGTGGGTATGGCTCTAAGAAACCTGAAAAGTAGCGAGGGTATTAAATGCCAAGGAGAGCTGGGAAAGTAGTAAAAAGAGTGATAGCTCCTGATGCTAAATATGGTAGCCTCACGGTGGCTAAATTTATTAATAAGATTATGCTGAGAGGGCAAAAAACTACAGCTGAGCGTATTGCCTATGATGCCCTGTTGATTACTGCTCAGCAACTCAATAGCGCTCCTGTGGAAGCTTTGGAACAGGCGATTGGGAATGCCACGCCGCTGCTTATGGTTAAGCCACGTCGTGTTGGCGGTGCTACTTATCAGGTCCCCGTTGAGACAGAAAGAGGCCGTGGGCGCTCTCTGGCCATGCGCTGGCTCGTCACCTCGGCGCGGGCGCGTAGCGGAAAGTCCATGGCGGAGAAGTTAGCAGCTGAGTTAACCGACGCTGCTCAGGGCCAAGGAGCAACAATTAAGAAACGCGAGAATCTTCATAGGATGGCTGAGGCTAACAAAGCCTTTGTTCATTATCGCTGGTGAGAAATTAGAGTGAAAGCGGTACTCGAGGTAAAGGATAAGCTTATGTCACGAACTTTCCCTTTAGAAGAGATACGAAATATAGGAATCATTGCTCATATAGATGCTGGCAAAACTACCACCACAGAGAGGATTCTTTATCACACCGGGCGTACTTATAAGATCGGCGAGGTGGATGAAGGAACAGCGGTGATGGATTGGATGCAGCAAGAGCGGGAACGTGGCATTACCATTACTTCGGCAGCTACCACTTGCCACTGGCGCCAGCATCGCATCAATATCATCGATACCCCTGGACATGTGGACTTCACTGCTGAGGTGGAACGTAGCCTTCGGGTATTGGATGGTGGGGTTGTGATTCTTGATGCTGTGGCTGGAGTAGAAGCTCAATCGGAGGCAGTGTGGCGCCAAGCAGATAAGTACAATGTAGCCAGGATTTGCTTTATTAATAAGATGGATAGGGTTGGTGCTGATTTTTATCGCGCAGTCACTATGATCGAGAAACGATTGCGGGCCAAGGTTTTACCCATACAGCTTCCTTTGGGGGCTGAGAGTTCCTTCCGAGGGATTATCGACCTTGTGGAGAACAAAGCAATTACTTTTCCCGAAGATCCTTATCTGATGCCAGTGGAGGAAGCTATACCGGAAGGTGATAAAACTGTTGTGGCTAAATACCGCCAAGCGCTCATGGAAAAATTAGCTGAAAGCGATGACCAGATCATGCTTAAGTATCTTGAGGGTCAAGAAATTCCTGTTTCTCAACTCAAAACAGTGGTAAGAAGATTGACCATAGCTAACCAGATAGTGCCTATTCTTTGTGGCAGTGCTTTGAGAGGTAAGGGAATTCAACCTTTGCTTGATGCTATTGTAGACTATCTCCCTTCGCCTTTGGATATTCCCTCTGCGTGTGCTATAAATCCCAGAGATGGGAAAAAAATCTTTTGTCGCACAAGCGACGATGAGCCCCTTTCAGCTTTAGCCTTTAAGGTTGTTTCTGATCCGTTTATGGGCAGGTTAACCTACCTACGCATATATTCGGGCAAGGTAAAGGCTGGGGCACAGGTTATTAATGTTTCCAAGGGAGAGAGAGAACGTTTGGGAAGGTTGTATCTTATGCACGCCAGTCGTCGCGAAGAGGTCGATGAAGCTGATACTGGCAGCATTGTAGCTACTGTGGGGCTTAGGAGGACATCTACAGGAGATACCCTTTGTGATGCTGCTCGACCTGTGCTTTTTGAATCCATCCATTTCTCTGAGCCGATACTTTCAATGGCCATCGAGCCCAAGAGAAAAACAGACCAAGATAAGTTAGCTGATGTTCTAGCTAAACTTGCTGAGGAGGATCCTACCTTTAAGGTTCACAGTAACCCAGAAACAGGTCAAGTTCTCATTTCAGGGATGGGTGAATTGCACCTTGAGGTATTGGCGGAGCGCATGTTTCGTGAGTTTGGTGTGAAGGTAAAAATTGGCAAGCCTCAAGTAGCTTATAAAGAGACGATTACTCTATCTGTAGAATCTGAGGGGAGATTTATTCGCCAATCTGGTGGCAAAGGTCAGTATGGGCATGTCTGGCTTAGACTTGAGCCTGGTGAGCGAGGCAGTGGTTTCGAGTTTTGTGACCAAATCCGAAGCGGAGCTGTGCCCAAAGAATTTATCCCGGCAGTGGGAATTGGGGTTAAGGAGGCTTTGCAAAGCGGACAATTGACTGGGTATCCTATAGTAGATATTAAAGTGATTGTGTATGATGGCAGTTTCCACGAGGTTGATTCCTCAGATCTGGCTTTTAAGATAGCAGGTTCCATGGCAGTGAAGCGTGGTGTAGCTAAAGCCAAGCCAATACTCTTGGAACCAATTATGAAGGTGGAGGTATTAGTTCCGGCTCAATCCTTGGGAGATGTCATTAGCGATTTAAATTCCCGAAGAACTCGCATTGATAGCATTGAGACTAGTGAAGATCCCTGTGTTATTCGCTGTTTTATTCCCTTAGCGAAAACTTTTGGCCTTATTGGTGACTTGAGGTCTCTCAGTCAAGGGAGAGCAACTTATACTATGGAATTTTATCGTTATGAAGAGTTGCCCCCCAGTTTAACCGGGCAAATTGTGGACAGTGCTAGGTAGATGAGTAGTCAGAAAGTTCGCGTCAAAATCAAAGGTTTTGATCATAGGTTAGTTGACCAGGCGGTAAGGCAGATAGTGGAAGCAGTAGAACGTAGTGGAGCCATAGTTGTTGGCCCGGTGCCTTTACCTACGCATATAGAGAAATTTTGTGTCATCCGCTCTCCAAACATTGATAAGGATTCGAGGGAGCAATTTGAAATCCGCACTCACAAACGGCTGATCGATATTTTGCAGCCAACTTCTAAAACTATAGACGCTTTGACCCAAATCAATTTGGCTTCTGGTGTGGAGATAGATATCAAGTTATAAAAAGAAATAAAAAAGCAAAATGAAAAATGCAAAAGTTTTGAATTTTGAATTATAATTTTGGTCTTTGCATTTTAATTTTTGAGTTTGAAATGTTAGGTATTATTGGTAGAAAAGTTGGTATGACACGGCTATTCCGCGAGGATGGAGTGGCAGTAGCAGTAACTGCCGTCGAAGCTGGACCTTGCTTTGTTACCCAGGTAAAAAGCCAGGCTAAAGATGGTTATAACGCTATCCAGCTAGGTTTTGGGGAAGCTAAGCGTCTCAATGCTCCACAAAGAGGACATCTTCAGGGGATAGACAAGGTTAGGCATCTCCATGAATTTAGAACTGAGGATGTAAGTTCAGTTAAGCGTGGTGATAAAGTGGATGTCAGCCTCCTGAACCCGGGTGACTTTGTAAATATAAGCGGCTTATCCAAGGGGAAGGGCTTTGCTGGCGTGGTGAAGCGCCACCATTTTGCTGGTGGGCCAAAAACTCATGGGCAATCTGACCGCCATCGTGCTCCTGGTTCTATTGGTGCCACTACATTTCCTGGTCGAGTGCTTAAGGGGATGCGCATGGCTGGGCATATGGGAGATAGGAAGACTACGGTACATAATCTTGAAGTGGTAAGGGTTGACATAAGCCGTAACTTGCTTCTGATCGAAGGAGCAGTGCCTGGGGCCAGGAAAGGGTTGCTAATTATTGAAAAGGTGGGGAAGTAGAAAATGCGAGTTCCTGTTTATAGTTTAAAGGGTGAGGTTGTTGACCAAGTGGAGCTTGGTGAGGATGTTTTTGGCATTTCCTTTAATGAAGCAGTGGTTCATCAGGCAATGGTGAGGCAGCTAGCTAATAAGCGTCAAGGAACCGCATCTACGAAGACGAGGGGTGAAGTTAGAGGAAGTACAAGGAAACTTTTTTCCCAAAAGCATACCGGCAGGGCGAGGAGGGGAGATATAAAATCACCCCTGCTCAGGGGCGGAGGAGTAGTTTTTGGGCCTAAACCGCGGTCATATTATCAATCCATGCCTAAGAAGATGAGGCGCTTAGCCTTAAAATGTGTTCTTTCCTCTAAAGCTAGGGAGAGAGATATGAAGGTAATAGAAGAGCTTGCCTTTGAAATGTCACGGACGAAAGACGTGGTTGAAATTCTGTCGGCACTTGATGTTGATTCCACTGCTTTAATTGTTACTGAGCATTCCAATCGTAATGTAGTTAAATCGGCTCGTAATTTAGCTAATTCTAAAGTCCTGCCTTCCGCTCTAATTAACGTATTGGATTTACTTTCTTATAAAACGCTAATAATTACTGTTCCTGCGCTACGTAATATAGAGAGAATCTGGGGGCGAGAGGTAATTAAAAATGCATCTTTATGAGGTGTTGCGTCGTCCTTTAATTACGGAGAAGGCTACCTTGCTTAAGGAAGGGAATAAATATGTCTTTGAGGTGGCTAAGGAAGCTACTAAGCCTCAGATTAAGGAGGCAGTGGAGAAAGCTTTTAAGGTGGAGGTAGTTAAGGTTAATATAATAACTGTTTCAGGGAAGACGAAGAGAATGGGTAGGCGAGAAGTGACAAGCCCATCTTGGAAGAAAGCGATAGTTACCTTAGAGCCGGAAAATAAAATCACCTTTTTTGAAGGTGTTTAAAAGAAAATAAAAAGGCAAAATGAAAAAGGCAAAAGTTTTGAATTTTCAGTTGTAATTTTGATCTTTGCATTTTAATTTTTGAATTTCTAATGGGATCAGTTGTTAAGTGGAGAAAGAAAAAAATGTCGAAGCATCAACATAAGAAGCTTCTTAAAAAGACTCGTTGGCAAAGAAGGCATCCGTAAGGAAGAATTGGAGATTGGGTAGCAATGTTGAAGATTTATAAGCCGACTTCTCCAAGCAGGAGAGGAAAGGTTGGTGCCACTTTTGAGGAGTTAAGCAAGGTGGCTCCTGAGAAGTCCTTGCTTGTATCATTGAAAAGAAAGGCGGGACGCAATAATCGCGGTGTGATAACGGTGCGTCATCGAGGTGGGGGAAGTAAGCGCAAACTTCGTATTATCGATTTTAAGAGAGATAAGATTGGTATCCCCGGGAAGGTAGCCTCTATTGAATATGACCCTAACAGGGTAGCTCGAATTGCTTTAATTCACTACAGTGATGGGGAAAAACGCTATATCCTTGCCCCTTTGGGTCTTGAAATAGGCGATACTGTAAAGGCAGGTGATGAGGTTGAGATAAAATCTGGCAATGCCTTGCCACTGGGCTCAATCACCGTGGGCGCTCTAGTTCATAATGTTGAGTTTGAGCCCGGCAAAGGCGGGCAGCTTGTCCACAGTGCTGGAAGTGCGGCTCAAATTATGAGTAAGGAAGGTAATTATGTTTTGCTTAGACTCCCTTCAGGAGAATTACGCAAATTTCACCATAGATGCTGGGCTACTATTGGCCAGATAGGCAATATTGACCACAAGAATATAAGATTAGGGAAAGCTGGATGTAACCGGTGGTTGGGTATACGTCCTTCAGTTCGAGGATCTGCTATGACTCCTCGAGATCATCCTCATGGGGGTGGTGAAGGCAGAGCTCCACGAGGGATGCCTCCCAAAACACCTTGGGGGAAGCCAGCCTTAGGCCATAAGACGCGTCGCCGTAAGGTATCAGACAAAATGATTGTTAAGCGGAGGAAATAGAATGTCACGGTCGCTTAAAAAGGGTCCCTATTGTGATGCTAAATTACTTAAGAGAATAGAGGGGCTCAATAGTTCAGGGGAGAAGGCGGTGATAAAGACCTGGTCCCGAGCCTCTACTATTTTGCCGCAGATGATAGGGCACACCATTGCGGTGCATAATGGCAGGAAGCACGTGCCCATTTTTATCACTGAGAATATGGTGGGGCATAAGTTGGCTGAGTTTGTGCCTACTCGTACATTTAGAGGGCACGTTACGAAAGCTAAAGTAACCGTGGAGACAAGGAGATAAGTTCTGGTGAAAGTAAGAGCTGTAGCTAAAGATATTGGTATTTCACCTCGGAAAGTTCGTTTGGTGATAGATATGGTTAGAGACAAAAAAGTTGATGAAGCCTTGACTATTCTCAAATTTTTGCCTACTCCTTCAGCGAAAGCTGTGGCTAAAGTAATTAAATCAGCGGCGGCTAACGCTGAGAACAATTTTCAGATGTCGCCTACTGAGCTTAGAATCAGTGGCATTTTTGCTGATTCAGGGCATACTTTAAAGAGGTTCCGTCCCAAGGCAAGAGGGCGGGTGAGCCCTATTTTGAAGCGATCCAGCCATATTACAGTTTTTGTTGAGGAGAGGGAGTAATTTTGGGACAAAAAGTTCATCCTTATGGGTTCAGATTAGGCATTACTCGTGATTGGTCAGCTAAGTGGTATGCTGAAAAGAACTATACTCGTTTTTTGCTGGATGATCTAAAGCTACGCAAAGTTATTGAGCAGAGGTGCTCTGGGGGAGGTGTTGTTCGGGTGGAAATCGAACGACCAGGGGGTGAGCTATGTTTAACTCTTTATTCTGCCCATCCTGGCATTTTGATTGGTCGGGGAGGGCAAAATGTAGAAGCACTAAGGTCAGAATTGGAAAAGATTAGCGGTGAGAGAGTTAGATTGACTATCAGAGAAGTTGAGCACCCTCAACTTGAAGCTTGTTTAGTGGCTCGAAGCATAGCTGAGCGAATTGAAGGCAGGATACCCTACCGTCGAGTAATGAAACAAGCTGCCTTTCGAACCATGCAGGCTGGTGCCAAAGGGATAAAGATAAGATGTGGTGGGAGGCTTGGCGGGGCTGAAATTGCTAGATCTTGGGGTCTTCATGAAGGTCAAATGCCGTTGCATAAATTGTGTGCCGATATTAGTTATGGTCTTGTCGAAGCGCATACTGTGATGGGGCGTATTGGAGTCAAGGTGTGGATTTATAAAGGTGATATTGCTTCTAAGATGAGGAGAGAAAGTGTTACAACCGAAGCGAGTGAAGTATCGTAAAGTTCACCGTGGACGACTAAAAGGCAGAGCTCACAGTGGGGATACTATTGTTTTTGGTGATTTTGCCTTGAGGGCTGAGGAATCTGCCTGGGTGACGGCAAGGCAAATTGAAGCAGCACGCCGCGTCTTAACGCGCTATTTGAGGCGTGGTGGGCGGCTGTGGATACGTATTTTCCCAGACAAAGTTGTGACCAAAAAACCAGCGGAAACGAGGATGGGTGGTGGTAAAGGTGCTCCTGATCATTGGGTGGCTGTGGTTAAGCGGGGCAGAATCATATTTGAGTTAGAGGGCATAAGCGAGAGCGCGGCTCGAGAGGCGGTGCATCTTGCTTGCTATAAACTTCCTATTACTGCTAGCTTTGCGGAGAGAGAGGACAAAGTTGAAAGCTGATCAAATTCGTGTTCTCAGCAATGATGAGCTACTAAAGAAGCTAGAAGAGGCGCATGAAGAGCTTTTTAATCTCCGTTTTCAACTGTCTACTCGGCAGCTAGTCAACCACCGTGAGATTCCTAGAGCTAAAAAGAAGATTGCCAGGATGAAAACTATTTTAGCGGAAAGAGAGCTTGGCATAAGATGAACTATATCGGGAAAAGAAAAGTTAGAATTGGGCGAGTAGTAAGTGATAAGATGGACAAAACTGTGGTAGTAGCGGTGGAAACTTTAAGGCGTCATCCGCTTTATAAAAAGGCCATCAAACGCGCTAAGAAATATAAAGCTCATGATAGGGGTAATGTCTGCAAAGTTGGAGACAGGGTGAAGATTTTGGAGACACGCCCCTTGTCTAAGGAGAAACGATGGTGGGTCATAGAGATTATATCCAAAAGTAAATCAGTTGAAAGTAGATAAAGATGATTCAGACTTACACCAGACTTAAAGTAGCTGATAATACAGGGGCGAAACAGATTATGTGCATCAATGTACTTCGTGGAACTAGAAGGAGATATGCGCATGTTGGTGATGTCGTTGTGGCTACGGTGAAGCAAGCTATGCCGCGTGGGATGGTAAAGGCGGGTGAGGTAGTGCGAGCTGTAGTTGTACGTGTTGCTAAGCCTTATCGCCGACTTGATGGCTCTTATATCAGATTTGATGAAAATGCCGCGGTTATTCTAGGTGATAAGAATAATCCTAAAGGGAGTCGCATTTCTGGTCCCGTAGCCCGAGAACTTAGAAGCAAGAATTATACTAAGATAATCTCCTTAGCCCCGGAGGTTGTGTGAAATGAAAGTTAGAAAGGGTGATACTGTTGTCATTATTGCTGGCAAGGACATAGGGAAAAAGGGAAAGGTGCATCGTGTTCTCCCTAAAGAAGATAAAATAGTGGTGAAGGGGCTTAATATTATTAAGCGGCATTCTCGAACCCGAGGTAGAGCGCGGCAAGCTGGTATAATCGAGCTTGAAGCCCCCCTTCATGTATCTAATGTAATGTTGCTGTGCAGTAAGTGCGGTAAGCCTGCACGAGTCGGGTTTTGTTCTATTGATGATGGACGGCGGGTGCGGGTTTGTCGCTCTTGTGGTGAAGTGATTGACTGACAGGCTAATTATGACATCTGGGTTGAAAGTAAAGTATTTGAC
>JAGMBH010000066.1 GCA_023129815.1 Dehalococcoidia bacterium | reverse complement strand
GGCGAAGCAATACAAAACCCTAAAGCTCTTGAAGCAGCGGAGAGGGACTTAACTACGATCTCTGGACAGCATCCAGTGATCACGCGAGCTAAGAAGTCCATTGCTTCCTTTAAGCTGAGAACTGGCATGCCCATTGGAATGATGGTGACGCTGCGAGGTAAACGAATGTACGATTTTTTTGATAAGTTGGTTAATATTGTGCTACCGCGTTTTCGTGACTTCCGAGGTATACCAAGGGATTCCTTTGACGGTCAAGGTAATTACAATTTAGGCATAAAAGAGCAGATAGTTTTCCCTGAAATTGACTATAGTAAGGTGGATAAAGTTCGTGGTCTCCAAGTGACCATAGTTACTACGGCTAAGGACGATGATGAAGCCAGGAGCTTGCTGGAACTCATGGGCATGCCCTTTAGGCGAAGTCCTGAGTGAAGCGAAGGAATTGGAGATGGCAAAGGTATCTAAGATTGCGAAATCAAAACGAGCACCAAAATATAAGGTGCAACAACGTAATCGCTGCCAATTGTGTGGCAGGCCACGTGCTTATATGCGCAAATTCGGCCTATGCCGTATTTGCTTTCGAAAACTCGCCCTAACTGGTGAAATCCCAGGAGTAAGGAAGTCGAGTTGGTAAGGAGTTTCGATGACAGTTACCGATCCCATTGCTGATATGCTGACTCGGATTCGCAATGCTGTCATGGCAGGCCATGATGATGTGCTAGTGCCTTTGTCTCGAGTAAAGCTCTCCATCGCTAAAATCCTTAAAGAGGAAGTTTTTATTAACGATTATGAGGTGCTTAGAGGTAAACTAGAGCCAATGATAAAAATCCGACTTAAGCATGTCAACGGCCAACCAGCCCTATTAGGATTAGAGAGGGCGAGCAAACCTGGTCTGAGGGTTTATGTCGGAAAGCGTGAAATTCCACGCGTCTACGGTGGTTTGGGCATTGCTATCTTATCTACACCTAAAGGCATCATGACTGGTCAAGAGGCATGGCGGCGTCACCTTGGCGGTGAAGTTTTATGCTACATATGGTAGGTTAACTTAGGAGAAGTGAATGTCTCGAATTGGTCTGCTTCCTATCCTTTTACCTCGAGGTGTCGAGGTAAAAGTTGAAGGGAACGAGGTCACAGTAAAAGGAGATAAGGGAGAGCTGCATCGATATTTTTCTCCTCATATTTCTATTGCTTTGAAAGATGGGAAGTTGATTGTGACACGACCCAGCAATAGCAGAATCCATCGCGCTCTGCACGGGCTTACTCGTAGCCTTTTGGCTAATATGGTTGAAGGAGTGAGCAAAGGTTTTGAGCGAGTCTTAGAAATAAACGGCGTAGGCTATAGAGCACAAAAAGTTGGTGACAAGTTGTTACTTCGAGTTGGATATGGTCACCCTGTAGAGTTTCCCCTTCCTCCTGGTATCAATGCGACTATTGAAGGGGCAAATCGCATTCATATCGGTGGCAGTGATAAAGAAATTGTTGGGGAGGTAGCAGCTAGGATTCGGGCAATACGCCCTACTGATCACTATAAAGGGAAGGGGATCAAATTCGCTGAGGAGAAGCTACATCTTAAACCTGGTAAGGTGGGTAAGGTATCCAAAGTATAGTGGATGCAGTCAACTAACATGGATTCAAGGCTAGCTCAAAAAGTACGGCATAGGAGAGTAAGAAAAAAAGTAATTGGTACTGCCTTGCGACCACGGTTATGCGTCTTTCGAAGTTTGAATCATATTTATGCCCAGATTATCGATGATTCTAGAGGGCAAACCTTAGTTTCAATGAGCACCCTTGATCCTGAAGTGAGAGACAAGGTTGGAGGGATGGTGAAAGTGAAGAAGGCCGAGCTTCTCGGTTCGATGCTTGCTCAAAAAGCATTAGAGGAAAGGATCAATTGCGTGGTTTTTGATCGACGTGGTTATAAATATCACGGTAGAATCAAGGCTCTGGCTGAGGCTGCTAGGAAAGTTGGGTTAGAATTTTGAGTTGAGGTATTATGAAAGCGGTTACTAAAGTGATTGGCAAAAGGGCTAAAGTCGATGCTTCAGATTTGGAGCTTGAGGAGAAATTAATAGCTATTGATCGCGTAACCAAAGTGGTTAAAGGGGGCAGGCGGCTTCATTTCCGAGCCTTAATGGCAGTTGGTGATGGCAAAGGGCACGTAGGGGTTGGTTTGGCTAAAGCAACTGGCGTTCCTGAGGCAATCCGTAAGGCTGGCGCTGTAGCGCGGAAAGAGCTGATTGAGGTACCTATTGTGAACACCACTATTTCTCATGAAGTTTTAGCTAAGTTTGAGGCGTCTAAGATTTTACTTAAACCAGCGGCATATGGCACTGGCATGGTTGCTAGCAATACAGTTCGGGCCGTGCTTGAATTGGCAGGCATAAAAGACATTATTAGTAAATCTCTGGGTAGTGCTAACAAGGTTAATGTGGTCAAGGCGACCATACTTGCTTTGGCTAGCTTAAGGAAACGCAAAGAGGCAAACTTTGAGGCTCAAAAGGTTAAGGGAAATGAGACAGAATGAATTAAGGCCTCCTTTAGGTGCTAAGCATGGAAAGAAGCGTGTAGGCCGAGGGGATGGTAGCGGGCATGGCACTTATTCCGGGCGAGGTTGTAAAGGGCAAAAAGCTCGCTCTGGAGGTGGTGTGCGTCTTGGGTTTGAAGGTGGTCAGTTGCCTCTCATAAAACGACTGCCAAGAAAAAGGGGTTTCACTAACATCTTTAAAACCGAATATAATATTGTAAATGTGGGTAAGCTTAGTATTTTCCCACCGGGAAGCGAGGTAAATCCAGAGGGACTGCTTAAAGCAGGATTAATTAAGTCTCTTGCTCATCCGGTTAAAATTCTTGGTGATGGTGATATTCATCACCCAGTGTTAGTCAAGGCTGACAAATTCTCTGTTGCTGCGGAGAAGAAGATTGTTGCCGCAGGGGGAAAGGTAGAGAGGGCTTAGAATGCAGCGTCGAGAAAATCAACCACGCCTCATCCAGGCCATGATGGCTATTTTTACATTGCCAGATTTGAGGCGAAGGATCCTCTTTACCCTTGGTATCTTGGTGGTTTTCCGGTTCATGGTTCATGTTCCGGCACCTATGGTAACCACTGAAGTTTTGCAAAAACTTGCCGAAACATTTGAGCAGAATCAGCTTTTAGGCATGCTTGACCTCTTCAGCGGTGGTGCTATGAGGAATTTTAGTGTGGCTGCCTTGGGTGTTTATCCTTACATTACTGCTTCTATCATTATGCAGCTATTGGTTCCAGTTATCCCCAGGCTTCAAAGCATTGCTCAAGAAGGAGAAGTTGGTCAACGCAAGATAAATCGCATTACCCATTTGTTTACTGTGCCTTTGGCCGCTCTGTCAAGCTATGGTCAGCTAGCCTTACTGCGCAGTCAAAATGTCATTGGATACCTTGAGGCTCCAGTTACTGCTGCTACCGTGATCTCGATCACTGCTGGCACAGTATTTCTTGTCTGGCTGGGCGAATTAATCACTGAGCGAGGCATCGGTAACGGAATATCGATAATAATTTTCGCTGGCATTGTAGCTAGTCTGCCCGAGATGATTGGGCGTGGTTTTTTGGCTAAGGAGGATCCTTTGGGCCTGATTACCTTTATTATACTTGGCCTGGCCACTTTGGTTTTCATAGTTATGTTTATCGAAGCTCACCGCCGTATCCCTGTTCAATACGCGCGTAGCACTTTTCGCAGTGGCCGTATGTATCGACAATCAGGGTCAACTCATATTCCCCTGCGGGTAAACACGGCCGGAATGATCCCCCTTATTTTCGCTATTGCGCTGATGCAGTTTCCAGCGACAATAGCAACTTGGTTCATGAATCCTACAGGCCAGGGTCCAAATTTTTGGAACACAATCTATAACCTTTTTAGGATGGATGCTCCTCTCCCTGGGGGTCTAATCTATTGGGGGTTATACTTCGCCTTAGTAATTGGCTTCACTTTCTTTTACACAATGATTATGTTTGAACAAATGAATTTGCCTAGAACTTTACAGCAGCAGGGTGGCTTTATTCCCGGGGTTCGACCAGGAAAGGCAACTGCTGATTATTTGAATCGCGTCATAAAGCACCTTACCTTTGGTGGTGCTTTCTTTCTAGCCATAATAGCGATAATGCCTTTCATCGCCCGGGAAATTACTAACGTCACTATGTTGACAATTTCCAGCACTGCCTTGCTTATAGCCGTTGGCGTTGCCTTAGATACTATGAAGCAACTGGAAGCTCAGCTAACCATGCGCCGCTACGAAGGTTTCTTGAAATAAAGTCAAAGATAAAAAGGCAAAAATAAAAATGACAAATGTAAAAGTTAAAAATTAAATTTTTAATCTGTAATTTTGACTTTTGATGGTTATTTTTTGATTTTCTTTCGATGTATATTATTATCTTAGGGGCTCCAGGAGCAGGTAAGGGGACCCAAGCAGGAATCCTGTCCCGAGAGATGAATTTGCCTCGCATAGCTTCTGGTGACTTGTTTCGGCAGGCATTAGAGAAGAAGTCAGAATTGGGGCTATTAGCCAAATCCTATATGGAAGAAGGGAGATTAGTTCCTGATGAAATAGCGATCAGGATGGTTCTGGAAAGGATTAGCTTGCCTGATTGTGTCTCTGGTTGTCTTTTCGATGGTTTCCCTCGAACTTTAGAACAAGCTGAAGTTTTAGACAAAGCCTTAGCTGAACAAGGGAAAAGTATCGCTAAAGCAATATATATTCAGGTAACTAAGGAAGAGTTTTTGAAACGCCTTAGTGGAAGGTGGCTTTGTCGCAATTGTCAAACACCATATCACTTGGTAACTTCACCACCTAAAGTACAAGGGAAATGCGATAAGTGTGGTGGTGAATTATACCAACGTCCCGATGATAATGAGGAGACGGTGAGGGAGCGATTAGAAGTTTTCTTTGCCCAGACTGCTCCTATCCTTGATTATTATAGGAAGCAGAACAAGCTAATCGAGGTCAATGGCAATTTAGGAATACAAGAGGTAGCCAGAGAAGTAATCTCTGTGTTAAGAGGGGAAGTGAGTGATAATCATAAAGTCTCCTGAGGAAATAGCTATTATGCGGCAATGTGGCAAAATCTTAGCAACTATTTTGGATGAATTAAGAATGGAAATAAAACCAGGGATTAAAACTTGCCAGTTGGATGCCATCATGGCTGAAGAATCACAGAAAAGGGGAGTTAAGCCTTCCTTTAAAAACTACCAGGGCTTCCCGGCCAATTTATGTGTTTCAGTGAATGATGAGGTAGTTCACGGCATTCCCGGTGAGCGAGTATTACGGGAAGGGGATATTGTCTCTTTGGATTTAGGAGTTAGCTATAACGGCTTTCACACAGATGCCGCTATAACGGTTGGCGTCGGCAAGATAAGCGCCCAAGCTAAGGAGCTTATAGCGGTTACTGAAGGCAGCTTAAGGGTAGGCATTACTCAAGCTAACTGTGGAGCCCATGTTGGGGATATTTCGACTGCTATTCAAAATTACGTTGAATCAAGATGGTTTTCTGTGGTTAGAGAATACACTGGGCACGGAGTGGGCCGGGAATTGCATGAGGAGCCACAGGTACCTAATTTTGCCTTTAGCAAAGGGCCCTTACTCCGCAAGGGCATGACCTTAGCTATTGAACCCATGGTCAATGCTGGAGATTGGCGTACTAGATTGGCTCCCAACCAATGGACGGTGCTAACAGTCGATGGAAGCCTTTCAGCGCACTTTGAACATACCATTGCTATTACTGATGGCGAAGCTGAGATACTGGCTTAAGATGGCTAAAAAGGAAAGGATAGAAGTTGAAGGTAAAGTAATTGCATGCTTACCTAACACTATGTTTCGTGTCGAGTTAGCTAATGGCCATATGGTACTGGCACATATTTCAGGAAGGATGAGGAAGCATTATATTAAGATTCTGCCTGGAGATAGGGTTTTAGTGGAGCTTTCTCCTTATGACTTGAGTCGTGGCCGGGTTACCTACCGGCTTAAGTAGCTTCTACTTTGACAGGGTGAACAGGAAAGTTTAGCATAAGAGAAGGTTTTATTTTGGTGATTAGAAATGAAAGTAAGTGCTTCAGTTAAGCGTCGCTGTAGTAAGTGCAAGATTATCAGGAGGAAGGGCATTGTTAGGGTCATCTGTGAGAATCCAAGGCATAAACAGAGACAAGGTTAATCCCCTCCCAAGGAAATGCTGTGCATTTCCTTGGGAACGCAGCTCGGCCAAAATCAAAGAATTTTGGGTTAGGAGTAGATAATGGCGCGTATCGCTGGTGTAGAGCTTCCCAAAGATAAGCCAATTAAAGTAGCTTTACAATACGTTTATGGCATTGGTGCGACATCGAGTCAGCAGATTTTAACCGCTGCTGAGGTTGATCCCAAAATCAGAGTTAAAGATCTTACTGAGGAACAGGTTAGCCAGCTAAGGGGTATTGTCGGTAAGCAATATAAGGTGGAAGGTGACCTCAGGAGAGAAGTTCAGTTTAATATAAAGCGGCTTATTGACATTGGTTGCTCTCGAGGTATAAGGTATCGCGTGAATTTACCAGTTCATGGGCAAAGGACACGCACTAATGCTCGCACTAAAAGGGGCGCAAGGAAGACGGTGGCTGGCAGAGGTCAGAGACGCGGTCTAGCTAAGAAGAAGTAAGGAGGCGTGTCCTGAGCAAAGCGAAGGATCAGGTAGCAAATGCCAAAAAAGAGAACTAAGACGGGAAAGAAGGTGCGTAGAGGGATAAGTGAAGGCAAAGCTTATATCCAATCTACTTTTAATAATACTATTGTTACCATTACTGATATGGAGGGCAATGTTATTACTTGGGGGAGTTCGGGCACGGTCAGATTTAAAGGCTCAAGGAAAGGTACTCCTTATGCTGCTCAATTAGCCGCTCGTGAGGCATCGCGGCGGGCAATCAGCGATGGTCTACGCCGAGTTGAAGTTTACATTAAAGGTCCTGGCAGTGGGCGTGAGGCAGCTATCCGTGCTTTACAGGCCTCCGGGCTCACTATTACCAGAATCAGAGACGTGACTCCTATTCCTCATGATGGCTGTCGTCCCCGTGGAAGAAGAAGGGTGTAAAAATGGCACGTTATACAGGACCCCGTTGTCGCTTATGTCGTTATCTTGGTGAGAAGCTGATGCTTAAGGGGGAGAAATGTTCTAGTCCTAAGTGCCCCCTAGGGAGGAGGAATATTCCTCCGGGAGGGCATTCCTCGGCGCGGCGGCGTAGGATTTCCGATCGCGGGCTTCAATTGCGAGAAAAGCAAAAAGTTCGTTTTAGCTATGGTGTCCTGGAGCGGCAATTTCGTCGTTTCTTCGCTGAAGCGATAAGGGCTTCCGGTGTTACCAGGGAGAACCTTCTTATATTGTTGGAGAGGCGGTTAGATAATGTAGTTTACCGTTTGAGTTTTGCTGATTCACGTGCCCAAGCTAGGCAAGTAGTTCGGCATGGTCATATACTCGTTAATGGGCGCAGAACAGATATACCTTCCTGTCTGGTAAAGTCAGGAGATGTTATTGAGTGGCGGGAGGCGAGTAAAAGGACTGAATACTATCAAAGGTTAGTCAAGGAAATCAAAGGGAACGCTACACCTGGCTGGCTAAGTTTAGATGAAGAAGGAATGGCGGGCAGCGTTCTAGCTTTGCCTGGTAAAGATGACATTGACCCCAAATTTGATGGGAAAGCTATCGTTGAGTATTATTCAAGGTGATACAGGAGGACTATTTACTGTTGGAGCTACCTATACCAATAATAAAGTGTGTTGAAAGCGCTGGTAATTATGGACGCTTTGTTGCTGAACCCTTAGAGACTGGTTTTAGCGTTACTCTAGGTAATGCCATGCGTCGTGTGCTCCTCAGTTCCTTACCTGGCGCGGCGACAACATGGGTCAAGATCGAAGGGATTAAGCACGAATTTTCCCCCATTCCTTGCGTTAAAGAGGATGTCATCGAATTCTTGCTGAATGTTAGGGAACTAAGGCTTCGTCCTCTTTCTTACCAGCCAGGGAAGTTGTTCCTAGAGGTAGAGGGGGAAGGCAAAGTTTGCGCTGCTGATATTAAGCCATCGGCAGATTTCCAAATTGCTAATCCGGAGCTTTACTTAGCCACCTTGGATTCTTCCCAGGCTAAACTTTATGTTGAGCTCAATGTGGAATTGGGAAGGGGTTATATACCGGCTAAATCAGCTGATGGCCTACCTGTGGGAGCATTGCCAGTGGATGCTATTTATACTCCGGTGCACAAAGCTAATTTCTTGGTGGAGTCTATCAGACTTGGAGAAGAAAGAAGCGCCGAAAGGCTTGTCTTGGAAGTTTGGACTGACGGCACCATTTCTCCACGGGAAGCAGTTAGTCAAAGTGCTAATATCTTAATTAATCAGCTTGTCCCTTTTAGGGCTCTCGAGGTTCCAGTGGCAGAGCAAGCGAGGTTAGGCGGTGGTTTGCTAATCCCACCTGACCAATATGATACTCCTCTAGACGAATTAGGTCTATCTACTCGTGCGCGCAATAGTTTAAGGAGAGGCGGCATTTCGAATTTAGGGCAACTCGTGGAGAAGAGTAGGGAAGGATTGCCCCCATTACCTGGTCTTGGAGCAAAGTCTCGAGGCGAGGTGGAGGAACTAGTTGCAAAATTAGGTTTTCCTATTAATTTTGAGGCAGAAGAGAAAGGGGAATGAGGCATCGAGTAGCTGGACGGAAGTTAGGTAGGCTCTCAGGTCACCGCTGGGCACTATACCGAAATCAGGTAACTGCTCTTTTAGCTTATGGGAAGATCACCACCACTGAGGCTAAAGCTAAGGAGATTCAGAGCTTAGCTGAAAGGATGATTACCCTAGGGAAAGATGGTAGTCTTGCTTCGAGGCGGCGAGCCTTAGCTTTTATTACTGATAAAAAGATAGTTGAGAAGCTGGTTGACGAGATTGCTTCAGAGTATGCTGACCGAACTGGGGGCTATACACGGTTAGTGAAATTGGGGCCTCGTCGCGGTGATAATGCTCCCATGGCTCAAATTGAACTGGTTAAACAGTGAGCTTTGCAAAATTTGTTTTAGTTGTAGAGTATGATGGCACGCAGTATCATGGCTTTCAGTGGCAAGCTGGCTTACCTACTATTCAGGCTGAACTGGAGCGAGCTATAGAAAAGCTTTGTGGACAGAGCAGCCGAGTCATGGCAGCTAGTAGAACCGATGCTGGTGTGCATGCTAAAGGGCAAGTGGTAAGTTTTTGGGCTAAGCCTGCGTTGAGTACACTGACATTAGTTAAAGCGTTAAACTATTATTTACCCGGTGATATCGCCGTCAAAGCAGCTTATAAGGTGAGCAGTGATTTCAATGTCAGGCGCGATGCTTTAAGTCGGGAATATTGTTATTATATTTTAAATAGTGAGACTAGGTCGCCATTCAGCAAAATGTTCGCTCTATTTATGCCCAAAATTTTAGATATTGAAGTTATGAGCAGGGCATGTCAGCTTATGCAAGGTAAGCATGATTTTATGTCCTTTGCCACTTCTTTAGGTAGCGTGAGAAGTACGGTGCGACACGTTTACGAAGCAAAGATTAGCAAAAGAGAAGGTTTTGTTATTTTTCATGTGGAAGCTGATTCCTTTTTGCCTCATCAGGTGCGTAATACAGTGGGGCTCTTGAGCAGATTGGGTCTAGGGAAAATAGGTGTTGGCGATTTCTATGATATTATGGAGGCGAGGAGCTTGGGTTTAGCTGGCCCTAGGGCCCCTGCTTGTGGCTTATGGCTGACCAAGGTCAATTATTCTAAACCCTTTTTTGGGCTTGAGTCCTCAACTACGAAGCTTGTGGGAGTCGAAGATGAAAACTTATAGCCCCGGTGTTGGGGATATTAAGCGAGAATGGCACATAGTTGATGCCACAGGGGAAACTTTGGGCCGGTTGGCATCTCAGGTAGCCAGGTTGCTTATGGGCAAGCATAAGCCAGTTTATGCTCCTCATCTTGATACCGGTGACTACGTTGTGGTAATTAATGCTGCTAAAGTAAGGGTATCTGGGAAGAAAGCTGAGCAAAAGATTTACTACAGACATTCTGGATATCCCGGAGGTTTAAAAAGCCCGACCTTTAAGGAAGTGTTTAGTAGCCATCCTACCCGTGTTGTTGAATTTGCTGTTAAGGGTATGTTGCCCCACAATCGCTTGGGCAGGGCTATGTTTAAGAAGCTTAGAGTTTATCCTGGATCTGAGCATCCTCACCATGCCCAGACTTCTTTTTGTCCCCCTGAGCTCTTTGCTCCTTGTCATTCTGAGGGAGCGAAGCAACCGAAGAATCTCGCTCAGGCTAAACTCTGCGAAGGGTCGAGAGATTCTTCGCTGCGCTCAGAGCCTACAGAGAGCGAGGGAGGTGAAGTGTTAGAAAGGAAAGTGATAACTTATGACTGACGAAAGATATATCTGGGCAACGGGTAAGCGCAAGTGTGCTATAGCTCAGGTCAGGCTTTTTCCTGGGGATGGAGGGATAATGATTAACGATAAGCCTTATGAAGAGGTTTTCTCTCGCCTTGAGCATCGCCGCATGATTGAATCTCCTTTCTTGGTCACTGATACCAGGGGCAGGTTTCATGTTACGGTGAAGGTGGAGGGCGGTGGCGTGAATGGTCAAGCTGAAGCCATCCGTCATGGTATTGCCCGAGTTCTGGTCAAGGAGAATGAACTGTTTAAACCTGTCCTACGTAAAGAAGGCTTGCTTACCCGAGATGCCAGAATCAAAGAGCGCAAGAAATACGGTCTTAAACGAGCTCGCAAGGCGCCACAATATACCAAACGCTAATTTTCTGCGCTTACTTTTCTTAAAGCTCGTCTTCAGGTATTATGCTTATTTGTTCCTTGTCAAATTAATCAGCAAGGTCAATAGCGGAGTCAACTTATTCTAATTCGGATCAAGATATCTCCCGGTTGGCCATCAGTTATTTGGCGGGCATTACTCAGTCTGACTACACCTCCTGTTTTTACTCTTGGTGGAATTTTCACTTCCAGCCTTTTTCCTTTTCTTCTCAGCAATTTTATTGTCCCCTGGGAGGCCTCTTTGGGAGAAATTGTAAGTTCATAGTGGATGTTTTGGGGGTGAGCTCTCTGAGTTTGGGCGAATATCTCATCGAGATTAATCTTTTCACCTGGCCAAGCTTCAAACCTTACTCCTCCCGGCCTAGTGAAATTTTTAAAGGAGAATGAAGACCCCGTGTCCCTTAAGAAGTCGCCAAATATGTTGTCCAGAAAATCAAATCCAAGGCCGGCTCCACCAAAGTCCTTCATCATATCCTCGAAGGTTGTCCTGGTAAAGGGACTTCCAAAAATGTCACCAACATTGCCAACTGTGCCAAATTGGTCATATTGCCTTCTTTTCTGAGGCTCACCGAGGACTCCGTAGGCTTCGTTTATCTCCTTAAACTTTTCATTAGCCCATTTTTCTCTCCTTGGGTTGCGATCTGGATGATACTGCATCGCCAGTTTTCTGTAGGCTTTTTTAACCTCCTCATCCGAAGCGTTTCTTGGCACTCCTAGAATTTGATAGTAGTCTTTAGCCATTCTTACCCTTTAATTTGTCGCATTTAATAGATCTGTATTGAGTCTACTCAGTTCACTCGGCAAATTCAAACTATCGTGACCTACACCAAGCTTATAAGCTCAGTAGAAGTGATGTTACTTCAGCACCTGTTTTTCAAATTCTGGGCTTGTTAAGGAGACTTGCTTATTACCCGGACTGGGCTTGCCTTCCCACTACTTCACTTACTCTTTTACGTTTGGTACGGCGTTTACCTGACCACAAGCCCTTAAAGAAGTTTTGGTTCAGCAGGTGCCGGTTATCGGCTACATCCAGGAGATCCTTAGATACGTTGCTTTCGAAATAAGCCACCTCAACATGCTTGCCCATGTTCTTCACCGCCTGAAGAGCATAAGCGAAGTCAGAATCCCCGCTCACCAGCACTGCCACATCGTAAAGGCCATTCCAGGCGAAATGTAGCAGATCTGTGGCCAACATAATATCTATGCCCTTTTCCACAGGGACACCCTGGGCCATTTTGGTACTCCCTAGTCGAACCTCTAGATACGGCGTCTTACGGAGAATATCAAGGAACTCCTGTTGTTCGCGGTAGCCCTCAGGCCATCGGGTTGGGTCTTGCAAGACGTTGTAATAGTATGTTCGGAATAAGTGTCTCGAACCAGTGAGCTTATTAGCAAACTCGGCAAAGTTGAGGTTATGGCGCCTAAAATTACTTTGTAGACCGTGATACAAATTACTTCCATCTATGAAAATCGCAACTCTATCTTCCATAATCTTCTCCTTGAGGGGAGTTAATGGCTTTCAACGTTATTCACACCCCTCTGAAACTTATTATACACCAGCAAGTCCTCCCACTTCACTTTTCCCGAGCTGAATATCTCCGAGTTCTGGCTAAAGGTCACTTTGTGGCTATGGCGCCACCCAAAGCAATGTGGGGGAATAGATTCGATTATGAAAAAAGGGCAATACACTTGTCTTATTAGGGATACGTCTCACACGAGCCCCTGGGTTTTGTGTTTGGTGGGCCATTGTGGACTCGAACCACAGACCCCAGTCTTATCAGGACTGTGCTCTAACCAACTGAGCTAATGGCCCTTTAGTTAAAATATAGTTTTTCAACAGACAGATGTCAAGGTAACAAGTTAAGGCAGGCTTGTTCAGTTATTCCACTATAATATAGTAGCTGGAACCATAGTCAAGAAGATACCAGCGGCTACTGAACAACCAATAGCACCTGCCATATTGGGCCCCATAGCATGCATCAGCAAGAAGTTTCTTGGGTTTGCCTTTTGTCCCTCTATTTGAGCTACCCTGGCTGCCATCGGGATAGCGGAAACACCGGCGGCGCCAATTAGTGGGTTAATCTTCTCTTTCAAGAATAGGTTGGCTATCTGCACTGCCCAAATTCCCCCAGCAGTGCAGATAACAAAGGCTATCGCAGCTAACACAATGATGGCTAAAGTTTTAATATTAAGGAACACCACTGCTGGCATTAAGGATCCCACAGTCAAAGCTAAGAGAATTGTCAGTATATCGACGAATATAGTGCTTGCTGACTGGGCTAATCTATCAGTAACGCCGCAGACATAAAGTAAATTCCCAAACATAAGCATGCCAATAAGGGGTGCTGCTTTGGGGACGAAGAGAGCAGTGACTATAAAGATTGCTATGGGAAAGATAATCTTCTCTAACTTAGAAACCTCTCGAAACTGAGGTTTCATATATATTTGTCGCTGTTTCTTTGAGGTAAGCGCCTTTATTACTGGTGGCTGAATCATAGGGACCAAAGCCATATAAGAATAAGCCACTAATGCAATTGGGCCTAACAGATGGGGAGCTTTAGCTACCGCGAAATAAACTGCCACTGGTCCGGTAGCTCCCCCGATAATACCAATAGAAGCAGCTTCTCCTAGTTGAAATTGGTGTGTAAGCAAGGCAAGGATGAGAACAACAAAAACTCCCAGCTGAGTCGCAGCACCGAATAGAAGATATATAGGGCGAGCTATGCATGGGGAGAAATCAGCCATCGCCCCGATGCAAAGGAACATAAGCAGAGGAATTATTTCACTTTGTATCCCGAACTGATATATCAAGTTTAATACCCCAACTTCTCCCTTGGACATCGCCCTCATTATTTCCGTCAACCCGCCCTGTACCTCTACTGGCATTGGCACGGCACCAAGCTCTGTTGGTTGTGCGTGAGTCATCAATCCAGCGAAAGGCACATTGACCAATATTATGCCAAAGCCAATGGGTACTAGTAGAAGGGGCTCCATTTTCTTGACGATGCCAAGATAAATCAT
>JAGMBH010000065.1 GCA_023129815.1 Dehalococcoidia bacterium | reverse complement strand
ATTGGCGAACCAATGGCTCCACCTATAATTAGAGAAGTGAAGAAGCACATTGACCCTACCAAAGAGGTCATCATTGATGTCTCCCCAGGAACTTCTTGCCCTGTGGTAGAAGCAGTTAAAGATAGTGATTTCTGTCTCCTTGTGACTGAGCCCACACCTTTTGGCTTGAATGACCTTTCACTGGCAGTGGAAGTAACGAGAAAATTGAGAATTTCATGCGGAGTAGTAATCAATCGTGTTGGGGTAGGGGATGAGAAAGTTGAGAGTTACTGCCATGAGCAAGGAATACCCATCTTGCTGAAAATTCCTTTAGATAGAAAAATTGCCACACTCTACTCCAAAGGAATTTCCTTGATAGAGGGGATGCCTAGGTGGCGCAAGGCCTTCCTCAGGCTTTTCCAAGACATCAAAGAAATAGTCACAGCTAGTCAGGTGATGTAGCCTATGGATTGGCAGGAAGTCGCCATAGACGGTGAAACACTCGTCAAAAGGATAACAGATATGTATGAAGAGCTTGGTTTCGAAGTTCGCCTTGAAGAAGTTAAACCAGAGGAAGTGGAGCAATGCACTAAGTGCTACTAGGAAAGAGGTGAGAGAATTTACCGAGTCTACACACGACGAAAGCAAGGTAATAGTTAACTGCGAAACCTCTTATAATTCTCCCTCCCCTAGCGGGAGGGAGTTAGAGAGAGGGGGGATTTCCAATGAGGGAAAACCGAAGGCAGACAGCACTTGCCCGTAAACTTCGCCAGGGCCAAACGGATGCTGAGAAGGCTCTCTGGGGCAGATTGAAGAACAATCAATTGGAGGGGGTCAAGTTCCGAAGGCAGCAGCCCTTAGGTTCGTACATCGTTGATTTCGTAAGTTTTGAAAGGAAGATTATAATTGAAGTCGATGGTGGTCAACATAATGAAAGAGAAGTGGAGAAAAGGGATGAGGAGAGAACAACATGGTTGAAAGGGAGGGGCTACCAAGTTTTGAGGCTTTGGAATAATGATGTCCTAACGAACATGGAGGGTGTTTTGGAAAAGATAGAGGAGGCTTTAAGCTAAGGTTTCACCCTCACCTAACCTCTCCCTTCGAGGGAGAGGGATTTTAGAAGATATTATGATGAAAGAAGTTGTGGTACTCAGTGGCAAGGGAGGGACGGGAAAGACGATTCTGGTAGCTTCCTTCGCTGCTTTAGCTCAAAGCAAGGTATTGGTTGATTGTGATGTGGATGCTGCTGACCTTCACCTTCTCCTCGAACCACAAATTAAAGAGGAAACCGAGTTCTGGAGCGGGCAAGTTGCCTTTATTGGTAAAGAAAAATGCACTGAATGTGGACTTTGCCAGGAAGTGTGCCGCTTTGGAGCGATAAAAGATTATGTAGTTGATGAGATTTCCTGTGAAGGTTGTGAGCTATGTTCTCAAATTTGCCCTGTTGATGCTATCACCATGAGACCTTGCATGGCTGGGCATTGGTTTATTTCTGATACACGCTATGGTGCTCTCGTCCACGCCAGGTTAGGAATCGCTGAGGAAAACTCCGGTAAGTTAGTGACTTTAGTTCGGAACAATGCTAGACTCATAGCTGAGAAAGGAGATCTCGATTACATCATCAGCGATGGTCCACCGGGGATTGGCTGTCCAGTCATTGCTTCTCTATCCGGAGCAAATTTAGCTCTTTTAGTAACCGAGCCAACATTATCAGGAATCCACGACCTTGAACGTGTAATTGGCGTCTGCCGCCACTTCGGCATTCCTGCCTTGATTTGCATAAATAAATATGACATTAACGAAGAGAATTCCTGCCGCATTGAAAATTACTGCCATAAAGAAGGGATAGAGGTAGCTTCAAAGATTCCCTTCGATAACGTAGTGACTGAGGCAATTGTCCGCGGGATGCCTGTAGTGGAATATTCCAAAGGCAAGATCACTCAAGAGATAGGGTCACTATGGCAGCGCCTCACACGGACACTAAAGTAACGAAATGTTAAGGAGGTAAAATGAAAAAGTCTGATGTAGTAGTTATTGGAGGCAGTGCTGGGGGAATACCAGCAGCGATAAGTTGCCGCAGGCGGTACCCAGAAAAGAGCGTGCTTTTAATTCGCAAAGAGGAGCAAGTATTAATCCCATGTGGCTTACCGTATATTTTTGGAACTGTAGGTAGTCCTGAGAAAAACCTGATTCCTGATGCAATGCTTAAGAACAATGGCATCGAGCTTATTATTGGCGAAGTAGAGGAAATAGATAGGGATAAGAAGGTGGTTTCCATAGCTGGTGGGGAAACAGTCAGCTATGATAAGCTTGTTTCGGCTACTGGTTCCTCGCCTGTGATTTTGCCTATCCCTGGTGTAGACAAGGAGAACGTCTTTTCCGCAATAAAGGATGTTGCCTATTTGAATAACATGTTAGATAAGGTCAATCAAGCTAAGGATATTATAATAATCGGCGGTGGCTTTATTGGTGTAGAATTCGCTGACGAGTGCAAGAAAAACCGCGATAATAGCGTCACCATTATAGAGATACTCCCCCATTGCTTAGAGCTAGCCCTTGATGAAGAATTCTGCATTGAGGCTGAGAGGGGGCTTGCAGAGAGGGGGATCAAACTTCTCACTAATAAAAGAGTGGAGGCTATCCTTGGTAATAAGCAGGTTAGCGCTGTTAGATTAGCTGGCGGTCAGGAGCGAAAGGCTGACATGGTTATCATGGGGGTAGGGGCAAGACCAAATACCGAATTGGCTGAAAAGGCTGGGCTTCAAATAGGCCCAACAAGAGCCATTGCCGTTGACCGATTTATGCGTACTATTACCGACCCCAATATATTTGCTTGTGGTGACTGCGCTGAAAAATATGCCTACTTTAGCGGTAAGCCGAGCCGTATCATGCTTGCCTCTATTGCCGGAGCCGAGGGGCGCATAGTCGGAGCTAATCTCTTTGATACCCGTTATCGCAATTGTGGTGAAATTGGCGTCTTCTCTACCATTATTGGTGAACAGGCATTTGGCTGTGCTGGTTTAATCGAGAGAATGGCAAGGCAGGAAGGCTACGATGTAGTAACTGGCGAAGCAACAGCCCCCGATAGACACCCGGGTCTCATGCCAGGAGCGACTTCCACAAAAGTAAAGCTGATATTTTCCAAGGATAATGGCTTACTCCTTGGTGGTGAAGTCTCAGGTGGCAGGGGTACAGGTGAGTTAACCAATATCATTAGTGCCTGCATTCAGAATGACATGACTGCTTACGAGGTTTCTCTGTTTCAAATGGGTACCCACCCTGCTCTAACCGCATCGCCAATGGTCTATCAGCTGGTAAACGCTGCAGAGCTTGCAGTCAAGGCGATGGCAAGATAATACCTTAATGAAGGAAGGTAAAGATGCCAATCTATGAATATAAATGCTTGGACTGTGGAGAAACCTCAGAAGTATTCCTTCGCAGTCCTGATAGCGAAAGTGTTAAATGCCCGGTCTGCGGCAGTAAGAACCTGGAGAGACTTTTGTCAGCTTCCTACGCTATAAGGATGAGTAGCTCTACACCAGGTAGAACTTGCTGCGGCAGAGCGGAGCGCTGTGAGACGCCTCCTTGCTCCACTGAGGGGGTTTGCCGTAGAGATTAAGTGGAGAGTAGCTACAGCGCCAAAGGAGGACAAAAAGTTGAGGTATGCAGTGCCTATAGTAGATGGCAAAGTGGCTATGCATTTTGGCCATTGCAGCCATTTTGCTTTGTTCGATGTGGATGAGACGAGAAATGTAATTATAAGAAAGGAGATAGTAGCTTCACCAGGACATCAACCTGGACTCCTTCCCGCCTGGCTTGCCGAGGAAGGAATTTCCGTTGTTATAGCTAGCGGCATGGGCTCCAGAGCTCAAAGTCTCTTTAGAGAGAACCGCATTGAGGTTGTTATTAATGCCTTGGAAGATGACCCTGAGAAGGCTGTTTGGGATTATATAAAGGGTACACTGGCAGTAGGCGAGGATATATGTGACCATTAGAGTAAAAGGAGGTTATTAATGAGCTTAGAGGCAGAAGAACAGATCCAACACAAGTTGGAAAAGGTGCTTGTCCCTGGAGTGATGCGTAGCTTGGTGCAAATGAACTTGGTGCGAAGCATTGAAGTTAAGGATGGCAAAGCAAAAATAACTTTAGCTTCGACTGCTATACCTTCCGAAAGTCATGATTGGCTAAGGGGGAAAGTGGTCACAACGATTCGTGAACTGCCTGAAGTGAACGAGGTCGCTATTGATCTTGTAGAAGCCAAGCCTAAGGAGCTTAACCAAATTGACCGTATAATAGCAGTGATGAGTGGCAAGGGAGGGGTAGGTAAGTCTTTGGTAGCTAGCTTATTAGCTACTTCTTTTGCCCGAGAAGGCAAGGATGTTGGCATACTTGATGCTGACATCAC
>JAGMBH010000064.1 GCA_023129815.1 Dehalococcoidia bacterium | reverse complement strand
ATCACACAATTCTGGGAGGAGGTGCTTTGGGGCAAGCTTGATTATCTCGTAATAGACCTACCACCGGGCACTGGAGATGCCCCATTAACAGTAATGCAAACGGTGCCGCTCTCCGGGGTAATTGATGTTTTTACTCCTCAGGACTTAACCACAATGATAGTAAGGAAAGCAGTGAAAATGGCGAGGAAAATGAATGTTCGTGTGCTGGGTGTGATAGAAAATATGAGCTATCTCTTGTTACCGGAAACAGGAAAGAAACTGGAAGTTTTTGGTCGGAGCAAAGGGGAAGAGATGGCTAAGGCTTCTCAAGCTCCTTTACTGGGGAAGTTGCCCATCGATCCAGAGTTAGCCAGGCTATGTGATCAAGGCGAAATTGAGAGGTATAGCTCAAATGCCGTATCTGAAATCTTTGCTAGTTTAGTTGCTGTTCTGAATGAGAGAAGGTGAAAGGTAGCTATATATTGCTAATTGAGCTTGCTACTGAGAAGAATATCCTTATAGGTAAATTAGGTTATCTCTTCTTTCCTAAAGCTTTTTATGCCTATGTTGGTTCAGCCATGGATGGGCTTGAGGCAAGGTTAGCTCGACATCTACGGAAAGAGAAAAAGCTTCATTGGCATATCGATTACCTATTGAAAGAAGCTGCGATTGCGGACATAATCTTATGTTTTGCTGAACCCTTTGCTTTCTGTCATTCTGAGGGAGCAAAGCGACCAAAGAATCTCGCTCAGGGTAAACTCCGAATGGAATGTTTCTTAGCCCGAGCATTAGCTAAGGAATTCCAAACCATTCCTGGCTTCGGCTCAAGTGATTGCAAATGCCAGAGCCACCTTTATTTTGGAAATGAGAAGGATAGGCTAAAGGCAAAGGTCACAGAAACGATTAACAAAGCAAATACGGCCTATAAAATCCTCCTTGAAATTAAGAGTTAGCACTATGGCAAGATTTGATGACTCCTTTAAAGAGCTAGAGAAATCTGTTATGGAGGATATGCGGAGGATCTACTCCGAGAAGGTGATCGCCAATTTTCTTAACCCAAGAAATTTGGGCCAGATCCAAGCTCCTGATGGATTTGGGAGAGTAACCGGCCCTTGTGGGGATACCATGGAGATATATCTTAAGACGAAAAATGGTAAGGTTACAAATGCCTCCTTCTGGACTGATGGCTGTGGCCCCAGTATTGCCTCTGGCAGCATGACCACCGAGCTAATTAAGGGAAGGAGCATCGCCGAGGCTCGAAAAATCACCCAGGATGATATTCTAAACGCCTTAGGAGGACTCCCTGAGGAGAGCCTTCACTGTGCCCTCCTGGCGGCAAACACGCTTAGGGAGGCGATCAAGGACTATTTAGCTTTCAAGAACGAACCCTGGAAAAGAGCTTATAGAAGATGAAGGCCTCGAAGTATGATTCCTAGTTTGAAAATAAGGGAAAAAATTATCTCTCTATTAAATGTTGGTTTTATAAAGAAGGAACCAAAGCCATGAACCCTAAGGATGTAACCCATGAGCGTAGAAGAGGTACTAGCTGAACTTCAAGCTGTTTTAGGTAAGGGATTGCATCCCACGGCAATCTCGAAGGTGAGAGAGGTTCTGATTAAATTAAAAGGGGATGATGCCCAAGATAACAAGGGAATCGCCCAAAAAACGATGCCCAGAAGAATAGCGTTGAGTTAGCCAAATATATAAGGTGGGATTTAGTATTTTCCCTTTTGGATTATTACTGAGTGTTCCTTCAAAAAATCAACGCTCTTTAGTTTACCTTTAATAAATTTCTCCTCTCCAAACAAGGTAACGAGCAGGAAGCCATCCCTTTCAGCTTCAATCTGGACTACATCGCTCATTACCTTATCCCGGTGACTCCCATCATCAAAGTAGATAGTGGCTATACACATATTTTACCTTACCCCTTGTTACTGCGAGGTAATTTTATTCGATGCAGCCCCTTCTTTGCAAATTTCATTTGGTAGGCAAATTTTAGATTTCATGGTGGGTATAGAGTCTTGACTCTCTCCCTTACTTTATTAAGGCTAACCCACTCTTTCTCAATATCCTCTGGCTTATTCATACCTAAATTTTTCATTTCTTCCAGGACTTTGCTTGCAACCTCAGTCCGATGAATCCAATTGCAGTCTTCGCATGACCAAATTGCACCTCTAATCCATTTGCCTCTGGTAGATTCGTCTCTACAGGGATAAAACGGACAGTAACAGAAAGTGCAATCTTCTAAATTATTATGGTGACAGGAAGAATAATACTTGCAACTTTTATCAATTCCCAAAAGCTCACCTTTCTCTAATATTTTGTCAAAGTGTCTTTTAGCAAATGATTGCATAATTGTTCTCGTTTAGAATTCCTTACTCTCCTAACTTTTCGATTCTAGCCAAGATATCATCAACCCTCTGGGATAATCCACTCACCTCTTTTCTTAACGATGCTGGAGAAGGGGATTCTGGTCTTTGAGCAGAAAAGGGCTGATAAAATCCGTATCGATAGCCAATCTCTGGAATTTTCACTCCAATAATTTCACTTATTTTGTAACCTACCCAGGGGTTCTGCTGGCAACTAAAAGGCGATGCTTTCCCTTCCGCCACTGCTCTAGCAAATTGCCCACAATTACCATACCCGCAAAGGCCACAATTAAGCTTAGGCAAAGCTTCATAGATATTCCTTATTATTTTTTTCTTATTAGCGACTGCCACCTTTTCATCCCCCTCCCCGCAACACAATCAGTAATTGGGATAGCCTTTCATTGGCTTTTTCCATCTCCTGCGCCGCCCGTAATATGCTACTATAAATTGGATCGGCTTCTGCATTCTTGGCATTCTCCGTCCATTTCCTAAATTTCTCGCTATCTTGTTTGTTATGTTCCACCCAAGAGGTTAAAAGCACTTTAAGCTTGCCCCTTTCATCAGTGGGGAAATTTTTGAGAATACCTTCAACCATTGTCCGGATCGTATGTTCGGGAACTGCACCGAGGATTTCATCAACCTTCTGGCCATCAGCGAAATACATCTGCATGGGTATGCTCACAATCTGGTATTTCATTGCCGTCTGGGGATTCTCATCCACATTCATTTTGCAGAACTTGAATCTGCCATCATATTCCTCTGAGAGTTTGTCATATATGGGTGAAACCATAAGGCACGGACCACACCAAGGTGCCCAGAAATCAACCTCTGTGGGAAGGTCTGCTCTTAGAACCTCCTCCTCAAAATCTCGATCCGTAACTTCTACTACCTTACTCATATTACCTCCTTTAGATTGCTAATGTATCAAATCTTACCTTGAACTTAAAATGCCGAGCAATTCGGGGAGGCTCTTTATTACAAAGTCAGGCCTCTCTTCTTCATTGCTTATCGTTTCTTGGTAGCGGTTGTTCCACTTGAACCAGACGCTTTTCATACCAATTCTGTTTGCTCCGACAATATCTGCGTCAATCCTGTTGCCAACCATAATCGTGTTTTCGGCTTTGACCTTGAGTCTGTCCAATGCAGCCTCGAATATCTCTCTCGCAGGCTTCTGGGCACCAACTTCTTCGGAGATTATTATTGCGTCAAAATAATCCCTCAAGCCACAAGCGGCTATAACTTTTCTCGCACCAACGCTGTCAGCATTAGCTATAATAGCAATCTTGTATTCACCTTTTCTGATGGTCTCCAAGACCTCGATTACACCCTCGATGACCTCAGCAGTAATAGCTTGCCCAGAGCTATTGTGAATAATGGTTTCTTCAGCAATCAAGGTATCCCCTAGGTCAAAGCAAACAGCTTCGATCATGAACTTATACCCATATCCCTAATATTTACAATGAGCAGCAACTTTTGTGTCTCTTCCTTTTTATTTCATCACTTTTTCCTGAAGTTTAGGATTTTTCCTCTTTCGCGGTCATAGTTGTCATGGACAAGGGTTCCGGAGTATTCGGTTTCCAGATAAAAATCGGCGCTCTCAATTTCATTTTTAGCTTCCGATTCCATATGTTTTGGCCAAACTGAAATAAAGGCAGAGGGTTTCATGATCCGATAAATTTCGTTTAGTAACCTTCTTCTATCATTTGCTTGCGGAAAATAGTAGGAGTGAAAGACATCAAAAAGGAGAATGACGTCCACAGACTCGTCAGTTAAATCGATTTTTAGCTCTCCTGATGTGTCCATTCTTTCTATGTTCTTTAACCCTGCTAACTCAGCTTTTTGCATCAGTTCATCTAAAGCTTTCTTATCTTTGTCTAAGGCGTATACTCTCCCTTGCTCAGCAACTATTTTGGCAGCCGGAATGGTGTACGTGCCGGAGCCACAGCCAAAATCCAACACAATCTGGCCTCTGTTAATGCCTAATCTTTCTAATACCTCAAAGGCTTGTGATTCTAACTCCATTTTCTCATGCCTAAGGATAATGTGAATTTACGTTCTTAGCTTCTCTCCTGAAGGTATTTGAAGGCGGACATGGCAGCAGTGGCGCCATCCCCAACGGCAGCAGCGATCTGGCGTGCCGAGTTCTTGCGTATGTCGCCGGCAGCGAAGATACCAAGAGCCGAGGTAGCCATTGTCTCATCAGTAATGATATATCCGGCATCGTCAAGCTTCACGGTGTTGGAAAAGCACTGGCTATTGGGTGTAAGCCCTACGGCAACAAAGACACCAGCCACCTCTAAGGTCGAAAAGTTGTGGGTTTTCACGTTGCGCAGCCTGAGCCCCTTCACTAGTTGCTCTCCCAAGATTTCTTCTACCACAGTGCTCCAAATGAACTCCAGCTTGGGCTGGGCAAAGGCTTGTTGCTGGAGGACTTGCCCTGCCCTAAGCTGGTCTCGCCGATGTATTACATAGACCTTCTTAGCATGCCGACTCAATTCCAGAGCATCGGTGATGGCGGTATCGCCCCCCCCAATTACTGCTACTTCCCAGTCACGAAAAAGAAAGCCATCACAAGTGGCGCAATAGGAAACACCGTGCCCTGAGAGCCTTTCCTCACCAATGACCCACAGTTTACGATACTCTGAACCAGCAGCGATGATTATAGCTGCGGCTTCAAAGCTTCCCTCGGTGGTGGAGACGCTATAGAGGTGTCCTTGGGCAAGGCCTGTGACCTCAGCAGTTACAACCTCCAGACCGTATTTGACTGCCTGTTGATGCATAAGCGAACCCAGCTCTAAGCCGGAGATACCCTCAATAAAACCGGGATAATTCTCTACTAATGCGGCATTCACCATTTGGCCTCCAAACATCCCACGCTCGACCAGCAAGCTCCTGAGACCCGCCCGCGAGGCATACAATCCCGCGGTAAGCCCAGCAGGGCCACCTCCGATGGTGATTACTTCATATTTTGCCACTGCTTACCCTTGTTCCATAATTTAGGTAGACGCCGGAGTTTCGCCTGGATGTAACCCGTGCCACTTAGCTATCAGTTCCTCGCGGCTTTCCACATGGTCTGGATCAGGCACAGCAGCATCTACCGGACATATCTCCGCACACTTGGGTGATTCGAAATTGCCCACGCATTCAGTGCACTTGTCGGGGTTGATTACATAGATCTCTTCTCCCTCTGATATTGCTTCATTCTTGCACTCCGCTTCACAGGCACCGCAGCTGATGCACTCCTCGGTAATTTTGTAAGCCATCTATTAACCTCCCTCAATTTATTATCGTTACCTAATCACAGCGAGAATATCACTTCTCGAGATGATTAAACACTTTTTACCCTCGAATTCAATCTCATCACCAGTAAATTTAGCGTAAACTATTGTATCCCCTATTTTAATTTTCTCAGCAAGCTCCTCATCAGTTCCAACCTCCACAACCTTGCCTCTCCTGGGTTTCTCCTTGGCAGTATCAGCAAGGATTATCCCTGCTTTGCTTTTACTTTCTGCAACTTCTTCCGGCTCAATTAAAACTCGGTCCTCAAATGGCTTGAGCCGCATCTTAAAAAACCTCCTTTCTTATTTGATACCCAGTAGTTTATCGATTTTCGCCTTATCAAAGCCGACAATCGGGTGATTGTTAATCAAGACGACAGGAACACCCATTATATTTCGACGCTTGAGCTCTCTAGCTCCCTCAGGGTCTTTTTCTACGTTTACCTCCCTGAATCTGAACCTCTTCTCCCTTAAATACTGTTTAACTGTGTTACACCAAGGGTATGAAGCTCCTGTAAGAATTATGATCCTTGGCTGACTAGAAGCAGGCATAGATACCTCTTTATTGTTCTAAATGACTTGTAAGTTTTGGTGATGATTTTAGTAGGACACACTTTCGACACCACCTTTCGCGGTAGATTAGCTTATCTTGTTTTGCCTCCCTTCGCCTCCTGTTTCAAGTCTCGAGAGCAGGAAATCTAAGACTTCCCCGATCTCCTGCGTTGATTTGCCTCCACATACTGGGCGCCCCTCGAAGCAAGCCTCAAAAATCTCCGGATCATACTAGATAGTTCCAATCACTGTAATGCCCCGCCTGCCCAGCTCCCCCTCCAACTTCGATGCCATCTCATTCGAGGTTACCTTGTTGAGCACAGCCCAGGTATTACTTACTCCACTCCCAGCAGCCAAGCTATTTACTCTTTCAGCAAGTGCTATAGATTCCCAAGAGGGCTCAACCACAGTCAGCACATCATCTATACTTGTCTCCACACCTCTGCCAAAATGCTCCACTCCTGCCTCCATATCCACAATTGTTATCTCCTTATCTTTCAGGCGAAGTTTTTTCAAAAACTCCCGACTCAATACCCCCATAGGGCAGGCACACCCCTCAAGCGATTGGAGTATCTTACCTATAGAGACAAACCTTATACCGTCCCTCTGCAAAATATGTGGATAGGGTATATCTTTGATAGATATCTCACGCTGCGCTAACACATTCATCTGGTGCTCTGATTCTCCAGGAGAGAATCCAGATTTCATTTGTTGCTGTACTCTTTTCTTACCTCCTGCCAGTTCCATGAGAGTAGTAGGTGGGATGTCAAAACCTAGCAGCCGGTAGAGCCCCGAATTTGACTCGTCAGAATCAACGACGAGAACTTGGTAACTTCTGTCCCTAGCTCTGTTTGCTAGCAGGGTGACTATACTGCTTTTGCCGCTGCCACCCTTTCCACAAATCGAAATCTTCATCATATCATCTACGAGCTAGCCTTTATTCCTCACCAAGGAGAGCTACCTTCCTGAATCCAGGTACCACTTCCTTGATCTGATCCTCGAGTACCTCAGTCACTATCTCCTTAGTTGTTCGTGTCCTGTCTACATGGCAGGCAGAAGGGTTTGATAGTGGCCTATAATACTGCACTGTTACTATTCCCTGCTTCACGTCTCTTAACTGGACATCAGCCCCTCCCAGGCTTGGCTTTATCCTAGCTAACACGGCTTCTACTTCTTCCTTTAATCCTTGTTCCATTCTAAACTGCCAGTACTAAACTGGTTAGATATGTCCTTTATTTGGACAAAAACCCTGCTCACATTCAAACGCCATACTGTCATCCTTAGCAGATGACTTAAGCACATTGTAGTTGACTCGTTTCCCATCTTCCACTCTGCATTCTCACGCTGTTTGCACCTGCTTAGCTTTCAACAGCATTGCCACTTTGCCGCTTTAAGCAAGCGTAAGTGCCCCTTTAAGAAGAGTTCCTCCTCCAAGCCAGTGAATCCCTGCTTCGAGAGCATTCCCTTTAGGTCAAGCTTGAGAAATTCTAAAGCAAGCTGGCACTCCCCACGGATAAATGCCTGGCGAAGGGGAAACCATAGCTTCCCTAGGTCGAACTCATTATAGTCGAAAATACAAAAGACTCCCCCAGGCTTTAGAGCCTGGTAAGCATTACTGATAATCTTAATCTTCTGGTGATCCTCAAAGCCATGTAAGACAAATGAAATGAATACCCTGTCGAACTCATCCTGATACGTCAGCGGTGCCTCAATTCGCTCCTCTGTAAACGAGACATTAGGATATGGCCGGCAGCGCTTCCGAGATAGGCTCAACATTTCTTTGCTGATGTCAAGCCCCAGGACTTTGCCCTCAGGGCCTATCTTCTGGGCTATGAAGCAGTCGTTTCTGCCTGTCCCCGAACCGAGGTCCAAGATAGATTCTCCAGGTTGAATATCCATCTTGTCAACGACCTTCTTAATCAGAAAGGGATAATATCCTAGCGAGATAACATCCATAAAAAGGTCATAATAGCGAACTCCCCTTGGTCCCACCTCCACTTTTGACCTTGGTGACGACAAAGCACGCCCCTAACTGAGCATCGTCAGATACTCACTGGCGTACTTCCCGTTCTTAGCGCCCTCAAACATCTCACCTTTCTTTGCCATTTGCAATGCCAGGTACTCGCTGGCAGCCATTCTGGTGCAGGCTCCCTCCAAGGCAGCCCCGATGATAATCACCTCTCTTTCTTCTATCGTATGCTTTCTTTCATTAGTTGGTGCATCATATATCCGTCTGGCTTAGAGCATCCTAATTGCCTTTAGCGGGCAAGACTCAACACATGTGCCACAATCCTGACAAAAGCCCGGAATGGGATAGGGCAAATCGTATGGCTCCTCTTGCCTCCAGAGCTTAGCGGGACATTCAAGAACAGCAGCGCAAACTCCTTTGTCGCATATCTCCGGGTGGCACTTCTCATAGTCCACCGCAACCTTCAGTTTTCGATCCAACATGCTTTTTCCCTAGCTAAAGACATGCTCCCATCTTAGGACAGATCATGCTTCCCAGAACAGTGTCAAGGTTTTCATCAACCTTCTGGCCATCCTTGAAAAATAGCAGCAAAGGAACGCTCATAACCCGCCCTCCCATGGCTTTCTGAGGACTCTCATCCGCGTTAACCTTGCAGAACTTGGGTCTACCGTTATATTCATTCGATCACTTCCCAATTAATGAGGCAACCATAAGGCATCGCCCGCACCACAGAGCCCAAAAATTTACTACAGGCAGGTCAGATTTCAGGACCTCATCCTCGAAATTCTGACCTGTGATCTCTAATATCATAGCCCTCCTCCTTCTGTTCCTCTTTGCATTTATGGCAATAACCCTCCAGGTACAACTCAATTCTGGTAACACAGAAGTCGTTTTTGTGTTGCACCTCTGCTACCAATTCACGAATCAAGGGGCTTTCAAACTCAATGACTCGCCTACAGCCTCGACACACCAGATGCTGATGTTCTCCTAAACGCTTCACTTCATAGCAACAACCCATCTGGCCTAGATGCCTTTCCTCTATCAAGCCTTGCTCCTTAAATAGGCGTAAACTACGGTAAACTGTAGCAAGGCTAATACTGGCGTCTTTCTCACTAGCTCGACGATACAGTTCCTTAGCATCTAGATGCGTTCCAGCTTCTCGTATAGTAGAAAGGAGAAGGCTTCGCTGTGGTGTAAGTGGGCGGATGTTGGTTACCTTGTTGCGATTGATTCTCATTATCACAACCAGCATAGCAGCATCTCTATACTCTGTCAAGTCGGGCTGACTAGACAGTATGATTAACCCGCGCTTCTTTGAAACCATGCACAATCTCATGCTACACTACTGGAAGTGAGTCAAGGGCATTCAAAGAAGTATTTGCCTTTAGGATTTGCATCTTTGGTTCTCCGACATTGGCTTTCAAGCGAGCGATGAATTCTATTATCTACGGTCCAGTACCTTCGTGGCGCCTAGGTAGATCATTAGGTATAGACCTTCTCTGTGCGCCAGGCAAAACTTGCTCCTTCGACTGCGTTTACTGCCAATTGGGGAGAACTACCAACCCCACTACCGAGCGAGGGGAATTTGTTTCCCTTGCTAGATTAGCCGAAGAACTGAAGGGAATAAGAGGCATAACTGCTGATTATGTCACTTTCTCCGGGACAGGCGAGCCCACTTTAGCAAGCAATTTAGGGCAAGCCATCGAGATAGCCAAATCAATTTTGCCTCTCCCGGTAGCAGTCTTGACTAATTCTTCCTTAATGCCTAGAGAGGATGTGAGAGAAAACCTTGCCAAGGCAGATGTAGTGGTAGCTAAACTAGATGTCCACAACCAAGAGCTATTCAGGCAAGTCAATAGGCCTATGGCTAATCTTACGCTTAGCGATATAATTGAAGGCATTAAGCTATTCAAAAACAAATTCCCTGGCAAGCTATGCCTTCAGGTAATGCTTATTGAGGCGAATAAAACTTTTGCCAGGGAAATAGCACAAATAGCAAGTTACTTGAGTCCTGACGAAGTGCAACTCAATACTCCTTTACGTCCTTGCGATGTTAAGCCTCTAACACCATCACAAATGGCTTCTATCAAGAGTGCCTTCAGTAACTTTATTTGCCCCGTGGTAACAGTTTATGAAGCACCAAGGCCTGAAGTTAAGCCGTTGAATTTACGGGAAACCTTGCGGCGAAG
Organism: Dehalococcoidia bacterium; assembly: GCA_023129815.1. Lineage (GTDB taxonomy): Bacteria > Chloroflexota > Dehalococcoidia > GIF9 > AB-539-J10 > 20-14-all-45-10. The sequence goes on along the minus strand of JAGMBH010000064.1, from coordinate 11 downwards.
GCCAAAGCTTT
>JAGMBH010000063.1 GCA_023129815.1 Dehalococcoidia bacterium | reverse complement strand
GACATGAATCAAGAAAGTGTTTAAAAATGTAGTGCGAGGCTTTAGCCTCGTGCACGACCCTAGAGGGTCGCACTACGAGTAGCTTGGGGGTGAATGGGTATTAAGACTGGATGGGGTAAATCTAGTTTGAATCTGAGGCAAAATTAAACAGTCTCATCAAGAAAAGGAGGTAGAAGGCATAGAATTTAAGGCATGCAATTGTCCTTGCGATAAGCGTGGTGAAGATAAATGCTAGTAAAAAACGCTGATGTGCTAGTTCAAAATGCTCGAACTCCGAAACTCAGTGAGGCTAGGGGAATCTTGGTTGAGTTAGTAGATAGTGCCATCAAAGCGGGGAATCCTTCTTCTAGTATACGAAGGTGGGTGAAGGTTGAAGCAGAGAAGCTTTGGGTCGGAGATTATAAAGTTGACCTTAATGGGATTGGTAGGATTATAACAGTCGGCGGCGGGAAAGCTAGTGCCGCGATGGCGATAACGCTTGAGCAGATCTTGGGAGACCAGCTTGCGGAAGGCACAGTAAACATCCCTGAGGGCACGGTACCAAGGAAAGCAACACACAAAATCAAATTCGTGGAGGCAGAACATCCTATTCCCAGTGAATCTGGTATGGAAGGCACCAAGCACATGCTGGATCTCGTCAGCGAGCTTGGTTCACGAGACCTCGTGATATGTTTGATAAGCGGCGGTGGTTCGGCACTCATGCCCCTCCCTGCGGAGGGTATAGAGCTTAGCGAATTGCAAGAGGTTACACAGCTTTTGTTAAAAAGCGGTGCCACCATCCAGGAGGTTAATGCGGTCAGAAAACACCTATCTGCTGTGAAAGGGGGGCAACTGGCCAGGGCGGCTTATCCGGCAAGGATCGTTACACTGATTATCTCTGATGTAGTTGGGGATAAATTAGATACGATTGCCAGTGGGCCAACTTATTGGGATTCAACCACATACCGGGATGCTTTTTCCGTGCTTGAAAAGTATAAACTCACGGAAAAGGTATCACCAAGCATTATTGCCCGCTTGAGAAACGGAGTAAGAGGTGTGATACCTGAAACACCCAAGCTGGGGGAGGAATGTTTCCGAAACGCCTACTACAAGATTATAGCAAGCAATGCAGATGCTCTCGAAATGGCTGCGGAAGTTGGACGGGTCCACAATCTCAATGTCCATATTTTAACAACCACGATGCAAGGTGAGGCGCGCCAGGTCGGCGAGCACTTAGCCCGTATGGCGAAAGAAGTATGCCAGGCGGGAAAGCCAATCCCAATGCCAGCTCTTTTGCTTTCAGGGGGCGAGACCACGGTAGGAGTGAGGGGCCAGGGCGTAGGAGGTCGAAATCAAGAGCTCGTGCTCAGTGCGGTGGCGGGTCTAGCGGGTTTGGAGGGTGCCGCTCTTGTATCCTTCGGCACGGATGGGGTAGATGGCCCCACAGATGCGGCTGGAGCGATAGCGGATGGTTTCACACTCCAGAAGGCGAGAGAACTTGGCTTAGATCCTTCCTCCTACCTTGAGAACAACGACTCTTACCATTTCTTTAAGGAGCTTGAGGAGCTAGTGATAACCGGGCCCAGCGGGACCAATATAATGGATATCACAGTCCTAATTGTTTTCTGAGGTTAATTCCAAATTCTGTAGTATTTTTACAATCGTCGTATCGGCTTGGACCATAGAATGGGAAATCATACCAATATTCTTCATGGTATCTTTTGGTTTTTCAGCCACAATTCCATCCGGAGGTATCTTTATTCCATTTACGCTCATTAAGGCGCTTTCCATAGCAATACCTGCGGCTGTCATGGCTTTTAAGGTGCAACTATATTTAGCCCCATCGCATATGACGCCTGTCATATTTGCTGCCACAGCATTAATGGCATTGTTTATTTCCCTCTCTTTGCCTCCCAGGAGATATGTGAGCCCTGCCGCTGCTCCAATAGCCGATTTATTGAAACAACCGCATAGCGCAGACAAATCACCGGTATAGTTGGATATGATCCGGGTGACGATGTGTGACAGGAGTATAGACTTTAGGAGTCTATCTTCATCGATATTTAGCCATTCGGCGGTAACAATGATGGGAATTGTAGCGGTGATACCCATATTTCCTGACCCTGATGTGCTCATTGCTGGTTTTGGAGCACCTCCCATCCTTGCCTCAACTCCAGAGGCAACCTCCAGTTTAATATTTGTTATTAAGTCATTTGACAACATGCCGTTTTGAATCAAACCCTCTAGAGCTTTTACAATTCCTATACCATATTGTTTGCCTCTTCCCTCTTTTGTCAGCTGTTTATTTATAATTATTGTCTTCCTAAGTTCTTCTTTCTCCTTAGCATCTATAGCTTCGATAATTTTAATAATCGCTGCTATATTTTCTGGCAAAGTTTCTTCCTCTTTCTCGGCTTTCTGATCAATACTTTGTTCGTATATTTTCCTATCGTTTATTTGTATTAACACTATATTGTCATGAGCTCCACATATTCTTGTTTTTGCTATTGTTTCTGTTTCATCTTTAAGGTAAATAAGTTCGGCCGAGATGTCGATAGCTGTTATTTTTTCACCAATGTCTGCCTCTCCAATTTCTATTTTGCCCACCAAACTATTTGCCCTTTCTAGTATGGGAGCATTTATTTGGTCGAAAATATTTAAATATTGCTGCTTCTTTAGGGTGGCATTTTTGTTAAGATTTGTGAATAGGCCTAGAGCTGCTGCGAGTTTAATCCCTCTTTGCCCATTAGTTTTAGGTATAGCGACACCACAGGCATTTTTAAAGACATTTCTATCCACCTTTATCATCATTTTTTCCACTTTCTCAGTATCGGGTAAAGGTACACACTTATTTATGCCCAAGCCTAAATGCACCGGGTAGTTGCCAAATAAGGCGTTATATGCTGTTGATGTAGCCAATCCTATTGCTGCTACCTCAGTGCACCCCATTGCGGGCTTTACATTGCGTTGCAGGAATTTCAGTATGTCTATTTCAATTTCTCCTCAGAGAAATTAATTTTGGATTGCATTTATATGTAGGTAAGGCTGTAGCACCTCTGGCACTAATACTGTGCCGTCGGGTTGCTGATAGTTTTCCAGCACAGCAATAAAGACTCGTGGCAACGCTAAACCTGAGCCATTGAGTGTGTGAACAAAGCGTGGTCTGCTTCCAGGTTCGGGTCGATAGCGGATATTAGTTCGCCTGGCCTGAAAGTCGCTGCAGTTGCTACAGGAGCTGACCTCAAGCCACTCAGCAGAGCCTGGAGCCCACATTTCAATATCGTATGTTTTACAGGCAGCAAAACCAAGGTCGCCAGTACATAATTGCGCCACACGATAGGGGATAGCTAACTTGCGGCACACATCCTCAGCATCAGCTACTAACCTCTCCAATTCTTCATCAGATTTTTCCGGCTCAGTGAGCTTATAAAGCTCTACCTTATCAAACTGATGCCCTCTCTTGATACCCCGGGTATCTTTACCTGCAGCCATCTTCTCTCGGCGGAAGCAAGCGGTGTAGGCAACGTAATGAAGGGGCAAGCCCTGGGCATCTAATATCTCATCACGATGCAAATTGGTTAAAGGCACTTCTGCTGTGGGTATAAACCAAAAATCGTCCTCATCGTCGTGGTATAGGTTATCGCTAAATTTGGGCAAGTTTCCCGAACCTACCATGCACTCCCGCCTGACCATAAAAGGAGGATAGATTTCTTTATAGCTGTGCTCGGTTACATGCAAATCAAGCATAAAAGAGATTAGCGCTCGCTGAAGATGTGCTCCCAATCCTTTGAGCACATAGAATCGAGTCCCAGAGAGCTTTACACCCCTTTGAAAATCTATTATGCCCAGTTTCTCACCTAACTCCCAATGAGGCAACGGCTTAAAGGAGAACTCTCTTGGCTCACCCCAGCTACGCACCACAATATTGTTGCTCTCATTCTTTCCCAAAGGCACGCTGGGATGAGGAATGTTTGGCAGTTCTAGCAATAAGGATTCAAGGTTGGCTTTAACCTGGCTGGTTTCCTGCTGTAAAGCAGATATTTGCTCTCCTAGCTTACGCATCTCGGCAATAAGCTGAGGTGGTTTCTCCTTCGTTGTGCCTAGCTGTTTGCTTACCTGGTTATGTTGACTTCGGAGTAGCTCTACCTGACGAAGCAGGTGACGGTGATGCTCATCAGTTTCAAGAATGTTCTCTAGGGCGAAAGTATTGCCTCTTTTCTCCAGTGCCTGGCGAACAACCTCCGGACTTTCACGGATAAGTTTAATATCAAGCATTTGTTCTTCCCTCCACTTAGTTCGGAGTCAAGGCTCCGATTTTGTCTTCAATTGAGGGAAAAGTATAACCTCACGAATAGAGCTTTGTCCAGTCAGTAGCATTACCGAGCGGTCGATGCCTATTCCTAAACCTCCAGTGGGTGGCATCCCATACTCTAAAGCTTGAAGAAAATCCTCATCGGCAATCTCAACTTCCCCATCTCCAACTCGCTCTTTTAGCTGCTCTCGAAACCTCTCTCTCTGTTCTAAAGGGTCGTTGAGTTCAGTGAAGGCATTGGCAATTTCTATCCCGTTAATGAATGCCTCAAACCTTTCCACCAAACGGTCATCGCCCCGCTTGCGCTTGGCCAAAGGCGACATTTCCACTGGGTAATCGAGAAGGAAGGTCGGCTCAATGAGATTCGGCTCAACAAAGGTGGCAATTAGCTCATCTACAAGTTTCCCTCTTCCCTTACCCGGCTCAGCTTCCATTCCCATCCCTATCATTCGTGACCGCAAGGAAGCAGCGTCGGGATAATCTTCAAAGTCAATGCCACAATGCTTTTTAATAGCCTCACGTAAATAAAGCCTTTGCCATGGAGGAGCAAGGTCAATGGTTTTCCCTTGACAGGTAATCTTGGTATCGCCCAGAACTTTATGAGCAATGTAAGAGATTGCCTCCTCAACTAAATTCATCATGTCATTATAATCAGCATAAGCTTGGTAACATTCAAGCAAGGTGAATTCAGGATTATGCTTGATGGAAATGCCTTCGTTGCGAAAGGCACGTCCCATCTCATAAACCTTATCAAAACCGCCCACTATTAGCCTCTTAAGGTGAAGCTCTAGCGCGATACGCAGGTAAAGGTCTTCATCGAGTGCGTGGTGATGGGTGATGAAGGGGCGTGCTAATGCTCCGCCAGCTTGTGGTTGGAGCACAGGGGTCTCCGCTTCTATAAAGCCTTGGCTATTGAGAAAATTTCTAACCTCAGTGATAATCCGGCTACGTAGGGTAAAGATGGTTTTGGCATCTTCGTTGGAAATAAGGTCAAGATACCTCTGTCGGTACCTCTTTTCTACATCAGCTAGCCCATGCCACTTCTCCGGCAGTGGGCGGAGGGATTTGCATAACATAGTGAAATTAGATACTTCAAGAGTGATCTCCCCTGTTTTTGTTCGGAAAAGCTTGCCTTCCACCCCTATAATGTCGCCAATGTCGACCTCCTTAAGAAATTCATACCTCTCCTGCCCCAGAGAATCGTAGCGAAAGCAGAGCTGTATCTTCCCTGAGCCATCGCGAATATCAAAAAAGGTCATCTTGCCCATGGAGCGCCTAGCCATAACACGACCGGCAAGGGATATAGTCTGGAAGCCTTTTTTTTGCTGTTTGAAGAGAGTTATTGCTTGTTGAATGGTGTGACTGGGGTGGTAGGAATGGGGATAAGGGTTTACCCCTCGAGCCCGAATCCTGCTCAAGCTATCCAACCTCTGTTGAGTTATACGCTCTAACCTTGAGGTCATAGGTTAAACTCCTAAAATCTCCTTAGCTTCTTTGGCCAGATGCGCGGGCACCATTATCTTTACTTCGCCTAAGCCATCAATAGTAAGTCCATAGACTAAGCTGGCGCTCTCATAGCTTAAGAGGGTTGGAATGCCTTCGCTCTCCAGCCGCCCCTTAATTATCTGCGCTTCCATTTGCCTGGCAGTGCAAATAGCAACCAGTTGTTCCTGTGTGGACATAAGCCTTGGGACTGATATTGTAGCAGAAACCTATACCATCTCCAATATCGGCGTTTACCTCGAAAGGTAGGTCTTGACCCTTAAGGGCGCACGATATAAAATCTGCTTTACTGCCTGAGAGGCTCTGCCATTAAGTTAAAATCTAAAGGAGGAAGGTGATTTGTATGCATTGGGAAGACATCTGCTACTGGAATTAAAGGATTGCAATATGGAGGTGCTAGATGACTTAGATTTTCTCAAAGATTGCCTTAATGAAGCTGCTGTTCAGTGTGGTGCCATTGTCGTCGGCGAATCCTTCTACCATTTTTCTCCTCACGGGGTAAGTGGAGTGGTCAACATCGCTGAATCGCATATCTCTATTCATACCTGGCCTGAGTATAGATACGCTGCTGTTGATGTTTTCACCTGTGGAGACAAAGTGGCACCTGAAGAAGCTGCTAAGTTAATAGTAGAAAAGCTGGAAGCCCAAAGTCACTCCTTGATAGAGTTGCGAAGAGGTATCGTAGTGGATAGCCAGGTTGGTTGTGTCACAAAATGAAAGATAAAGACCCTGATAAACATAAATGGTTTCATGACTATATCAGCCCTGACCTTACTATGTTGCATAGCGTTAAGGAAGTGGTATATTCAGGGCAAAGCAAGTTTCAATCGATAGATATTATCAACACTGGTAGCTTTGGTATTTGCCTTATCCTTGATGGCAAAATCCAATCCAGCGAGAAGGATGAGTTTATCTACCATGAAGCTTTAGTACACCCAGTCATGCTTGCCCACCCAAAGCCAGAGAAGGTGTTTATTGCTGGGGGTGGTGAAGGTTGTACCCTTCGCGAAATTTTGGCACATAAAACAGTGAAAAAGGTGGTTATGGTGGATATTGACGAGGAGGTAATAAACATTTGTCGTCGCTTCCTGCCTTCCTTCCATCAAAATTCCTTTGATGATAGTCGAGCAGAGCTTCACTTCACTGATGCCAGGAAATACTTGGAGGGAAGCGAGGATAAATTTGATGTTATCATCATTGACTTGGCCGACCCTTTAGCCAAAGGACCAGCTCGCTTACTATATACCCAAGAGTTCTACCAAATAGTTAAACAAGGGCTTGAGCCTGATGGTATCATGTCTGTGCAAGCTGAATCTGCTGGCTGGACTGAGTTACAAAATTTCACAGCTATTGCCAACACCTTAAAAACTGTCTTTCCTATAGTTCGTCCCTATCTAGCTTACATACCTTCCTTTAATGATGAATGGGGATTTATTTCTGCCTCGGAAAACCTCGACCCGGCCAAATTAGCGCCTGAGGAAATTGATGCCCGAATCTCGACAAGAATATCAAAAGAACTAAAATCCTACGATGGGCTCACCCACCAAGCTATGTTTATCCTCCCCAAGCATATTCGCCGGGAGTTAGCGGCAACCAAAAAAATCATCACTGACAAAGAGCCTATCTTCACCTATTAAGATAACCTTCCCGATTTTGAAGCTCTCTCTCCTAATGTTATAATGCCTATGAACCCTCATGGATATTCTAGCCACGCTTAATTCTGTTCAGAGAAAAGCCGTAGAAGCAACAAAGGGGCCTGTGCTTATTCTAGCTGGGCCCGGCAGCGGCAAGACCAAGGTGATCACCCATCGAGTTGCCTACTTGGTCAGGGGCTGTGGCATTAACCCCCACCATATTATGGCAGTTACCTTCACCAATAAAGCTGCCCGAGAAATGAAAGAGAGGTTGGAGCAACTCCTGGGATGGGAGATTGAGGCCTTAACCTTGGGCACTTTCCACGCTATTTGTGCTCGAATTCTCCGCCGTGAGGGCAAAGCCACAGGGCTTAACGCAGGATTTGTCATTTATGATGATGAAGATCAGTTGAATTTGATAAAACAGAGCCTTCGCGAAGTAAATCTTGATCCCAAGCAATATGCTCCTCGTGCTTTGCAATCAGCTATTAGTGCTGCCAAAAGCCGACTTATTAGCCCCAAGGGCTATGCGCAGCAGATTCAGAGTTATTTTGAGGAGATAGTACAACGAGTTTATCAGCACTATCAACAGTTGCTCAATCAAAGTGGGGCAGTGGATTTTGACGACTTGCTAATGAAGACGGTGGAGTTATTCCGCAACCATCTGCAGATCCTTAACAGATACCAATCGCGCTATCTCCATATTCTAGTTGATGAATTCCAGGATACCAACATTGCTCAGTATATGCTCATAAAGCAGCTAGCAGGAAAGCGCCATAATATCTGTGTCGTTGGTGACCCCGATCAATCCATTTATTCTTGGAGGTTTGCCGATTTGCGCAATATTTTGAGCTTTGAGAAGGATTATCCCGAAGCTAAAGTGGTGTTTCTGGAGCAAAATTACCGCTCTACCAAGACCATTTTAGAAGTGGCCTCAGATGTCATCTCGGCAAACGTGCAGCGCAAGCCAAAAAACTTGTGGACAGAAAACGAAGGTGGCTCTCCGGTAGCTATTATAGAAAGTTATAGCGAGGAAGAAGAAGCTCAATCAGTGGTTAACGAGATAGAGAAGCTGATCAGTCAGGAACAAATATCCCTCAAAGATTGCGCCGTGATGTATCGTGTCAATGCTCAGTCACGAATTTTGGAGGAAACATTTATGAGGTATGGGATGCCTTATAAGCTTGTCGGTGGCACTCGCTTTTATCGCCGGCAGGAGATCAAGGATATTATTGCTTACCTTAGGGTTATTCATAATCCGCATGACAATGTCAGCCTGGCCCGGATAATAAATGTTCCTGGGAGGGGCATTGGGCAGGGCACCCTCAACAAGCTTCGAGCTTGGGCAAGGCCTCATGATACTTCTCTCTACGATTCCTTAAAGAAGGTTGTAGAAGAGAAAACACTCTCTTCACGCATCACTCAAGCTTTAATTGGTTTTGTTGTTCTTATTGATGAACTAATGGTTAAAAGTCACGAGCTAAATCTTGCCGAGCTATTAGACGAGATATTAGAGCATATAGAGTACAGGGAATATCTCTTGGAGAAGGAGGATGGGGAAGATCGTTTGGAAAACATAATGGAGCTAAAAAGCGTAGCCAGAGAATATAGTGGACTTAATCCTGAAGAGGCTTTAGCCACTTTTTTGGAGAAAGTTAGCCTAGTAGCAGACATAGACGAATTAGATGAAAAAGCTAAGGCTGTAACTCTAATTACCTTACACCAAGCCAAAGGTTTAGAGTTTCCCGTAGTTTTTATCGTTGGCATGGAGGAAG
>JAGMBH010000062.1 GCA_023129815.1 Dehalococcoidia bacterium | reverse complement strand
TGCCGCTGTTTTGCGCATCAAGGGCACTAAGAAAGGCATTTCCTTGACTACCGATGGTAATGGGCGGTATTGCTATCTTGACCCTTACCTGGGTGGTGTGATTGCTGTAGCTGAGGCGGCTCGAAATTTAGTTTGCAGTGGTGCTGAACCTTTAGCTATCACCGATTGCCTTAATTTTGGTGATCCAGAAAAGGGTGATGTCTATTATCAACTGAAAAATTGTATCAAGGGCATGGCGAGGGCATGTCGAGAACTAGGAATTCCAGTTATTAGCGGTAATGTTAGTCTTTACAACGAGACTAAAGGTCAAGCTATCTATCCTACCCCGATAGTGGGTATGGTGGGGTTGCTCACCGACATAAATAGACATTGCACTATGTCTTTTAAAGACGAGGGTGATTTGGTATTTCTGCTCGGCGGTAGCGTGGAAGATGGTCTTGGTGGCAGTGAATATCTGGAACTGGTGCATGGCTTGGTGAAGGGGAAACCTTCTATTGATTTAGATTTGGAAACGAGGGTGCAGCGTTGTTGTCTAGAAGCCATAGAGCATGGGTTTGTCAAGTCAGCTCATGATTGCTCTGAGGGTGGAGCGGCGGTAGCTATTGCGGAAAGTTGCATTGTTGGTGATATTGGCTTTAGGGGGACAAGCTGGAAGGTAATGGGAAGGCTGGATTCTGTTTTCTTTGGTGAGCTTCAATCGCGTGTTGTGGTATCGGTAGCGCCTGGTTCGGTGGCAAAGTTAGATAGGATAGCTACTAAGTGGCATGTGCCGTTAACTTTGTTGGGGATGGTCGGCGGTAAGCGCCTATCAGTGAAAGGTTATATAGATTTACCTTTGGCTAAGATAGGAAAGGCATGGCGGAATGGATTAAAGCAGTTATTAAATGTGGCTCCTTAGGGGATAAAATCATGAGTGTTTTTCTTCCCAGAGCTGAAGCCAAAATATGGGGTATTGACAGCATACCGAGGGTGCTCTCCTCGAAGCACTGTCAAAACTTCCTCAGCGATGTCTTTGGCGACATTAGCCTGAGCTTCGATTGTGGAGGCACCAAGATGGGGAGTAACAACTATTTTGTCACTCTTAAACCGATAGCTGTTGGTTACTGGCTCGGTGCTGAAAACGTCGAAAGCAGCGCCGGCTATTTTCCCATCTTCAATTGCTTTAACTACTGCCTCTTCGTCAACCAACCCACCTCGGGCGCAATTAATAATCCGAACTGTTGGTTTTACCTTCGATAGCTCTTCAGCACCTATTAACCCCTTGGTAGTTGCTGTTAGTGGCACATGAAGGGTGATAAAATCAGATTGTTCCAGAAGTTGGTCGAGGGGAACTAAGTCCACTTTGAGTTTGCGGGCATAATTTGTAGAGACAAAGGGATCATGTGCGATAACACACATTTCAAATGCTTGAGCCCGTTTAGCTACCTCTGAGCCTACGTTACCTAAACCGATTATGCCCAAAGTTTTATTTCTAAGTTCAGTGCCTACTAGTTCTTTTCTTTGCCATCTGCCTGATTTAAGTTGACTATTAGCTTTAGGTATATTACGTGACAGGGCAAGCATAAGAGCAATAGTATGTTCAGCGGCGGAAACAGTGTTAGCAGTCGGAGCGATAACTACCACTATGCCTTTTTTAGTAGCAGCAGCAACGTCAATATTATCTAGGCCCACTCCCGCTCGGCCAATTACCTTAAGTTTCTCCCCAGCTTCAATAATTTCGGCGGGAACTTGAGTTTGACTGCGCACAATTAGAGCATCGTAATTGCCAATTATGGCTTTAAGCTCTTCAGGCTTCAATTTGGGTTTGATGTCAACTTGAGCATAATGGCGAAGGATTTCTAGTCCTTCTTCAGCGATTGGGTCAGCAACTAAAATTTGCATCTTCTGAGCTTCAATCCCGAGATTCTTCGCGGAGTTTACCCTGAGCGAGATTCTTCGGTCGCTTTGCTTCCTCAGAATGACAAGGAGCGAAGGGCTTAGAATGACGGTAAGCAGAGGGCAAAGCCTTGGCTAATGCTTCTAATACTGTTTTAATGTCGTTCTCTTCAACCAAGCCAAGATGACCAATGCGAAAGATTTTGCCTGATAGTTTTTTTTGCCCTCCAGCAATAACCACGTCATATTCGTCTCTGAGAACCTGAATTAATTTAGACACATCAAGCTTATCACTGGCTCTCACCGCTGTCACGGTATTGGAGGCATGGCTGTCTGGTGAGAAAAGAGATAATCCCAATGACCTTATCCCCTTTCTGGTCAGCTGGGCTACTCTAGCATGCCGGGCGAATATGTTAGGCAATCCCTCGCTTAGCATTAAATCTAGGTTGGCGTTTAGAGCATAACAAATGGAAATGGCTGGAGTCCATGGCGTTTGCCCCCTTTGTAAGTAATCTCTAGCTTTGCTAAAATCCCAGTAATAGCGTGGCATTTTAGCAGTGGCGTGTGCTTGCCAACCTTTTTCGCTTACACTAATCATGGATAGTCCTGGGGGAGACATCCATCCCTTTTGAGAGCAGGTGATAACAACATCGCAATGCCACTCATCTGTAGGTAAGTCAATGCAGCCAAGGCTTGAGACGGCATCCACCAGAAGAAGCTTGTCAAATTCCTTGACTACAGAGCTTATTTCGGCGATGTCGTTAGTTACTCCTGTGGAGGTCTCATTATGAGTTACTAACACAGCCTTAATGCCATTATCTGCTCTTAAAGCCTTGCCTATTGTTTCGGGGTCGGCTGGTTTTCCCCATTCAAAATTGAGGCACTTCACATTAGCCCCATATTGCTTGGCAATATCGGCGAAACGGTCACCAAAGACGCCACAAGATACTGCCAAAATCTTGTCACCTGGCGACAAGGTATTGACAATAGCTGCTTCCAGGCCACCGGTACCTGCACACGTAAGGGTAAGAACATCTCCCTTGGTTTGGAATACTTGTTTTAGTTTTTCTGTTATTGAGTTAAGGATGTTGCCAAATTCCTTACCTCGGTGACTTATCATCTGTTTGCCCATAGCTTGAAGGGCTTGTGGTGGGCAAGGTGTCGGTCCTGGTATACGCAGTTGCATTTATATTTACCTCCAGTTTGCCTCCTTGTCATTCCTTAAACTCTTCGCGGAGTTTACCCTGAGCGAGATTCTTCGGTCGCTTCGCTTCCTCAGAATGACAGGAAGTGAAGGGATCAAGATGACATAAGAGTGCATTTTATTTGATGGCTATCTTGACAAAACGGCGCTTACCAACTACTACAATGCTGCCATTTCTTATTGGAAATATGTTACTACGCACTCTTTGATTACCAATCTTAACTGCGCCTTGAGCTATTAGGCGTTTTGCTTCACTGATATTCTTGGTGAGTGCCGTAGAAGCAAGGAGATGTGGAACGTCAGCAAAAATATCATCTGGGGTGATTTCTAATCCACTTTGTTGCCATTGTTGCCGTAAACTCTCTGCGGGCTTGAAGGATGTTAATGAAGTAAGTTCTGCTGCGGAGATGAAATACTCGGGAATCTCCTCTGGCAACTCCCTCTTTTGGAATACCTTAGCAAAATATCTTTGTGCCTCATTAGCAGCCCGCGCACCATGAAATTGCTGCACAATCTCCCAAGCTAATCTTTTTTTAAGCTTCATGGGATTAATCGTGTGGGTATTCAACTGTTTCTTAAATTCAGCGATTTCTTCATCTGGGACATCAGTTACTAATTCAAAATAATCGATGATAAGATGGTCAGGAATAGACATTACCTTGCTATACATTTCCCGGGGTGGTTCGTCAATACCTATATGGTTACCCAGGCTCTTGCTCATCTTCTGGCTGCCATCAGTGCCAATGAGAAGGGGAACGAGGAAAACCTGTTGAGGAGACTGGTCCATGGACTGCTGTAGTTCTCTACCTAGGAGGCAATTAAATTTCTGGTCAGTACCGCCAAATTCGACATCAGCTTTGATAACTACTGAGTCATAACCCTGGAGTAAGGGATAGAGCATCTCGGTTAGAGAAATAGGATTGCCAGAGCTATATCTTTTATTGAAATCTTCCCTAGCTAAAAGTTGCGCTATAGTAAATCTGCTCGTGAGTTTAATTACCTCGTTTAGAGTGAATTTGTCGTACCACTCGCTTTGCCATCTTACTTCCGTTTTATCCTTATCTACCACTTTGAAGAATTGTCTCAAATAAGTTTGGGCATTAGCCTCTACTTCTTTTTGAGAAAGCATGGGGCGAGTAGCTGATTGACCGCTTGGGTCTCCAATTCGTGCTGTCCAGTCACCAACTATGAGAATGACTTTATGTCCTAGCTCTTGAAACTGGCGCAACTTCCTCAAACCAGCTACATGTCCTAGGTGGATATCTGTGGTGCTGGGGTCAAAACCTTGTTTTAACCTTAGGCGTTTTCCTGATTCTAGTAGCTGTATCAGCTCCTGTTCGACGATGACTTCAGCTACCCCTCGCTTTAGGAGGGAGCTAAATTTGAAGCCTGTCCTGAAGGATGAAGGATCGGTCATTTTAATTCTCTAGCTATTATTTTTACCTTTTCGACATCTTTTTTAATCTGAGCCTCTAGTTCTTTAGACGAAGCAAAGCGTTGCTCATCTCTCAATTTGTGTATAAATTTAACCTGGAGTTCTTTGCCATATAAATTACCTTCATAATCGAGGAGGTGAGTTTCCACGGTCTTTTTACCACTTTCAAAAGTGGGGCGTATGCCAATATTGGTGGCTGAAGCAAATTGCTTCCCCTCTACTTGAGTAATAGTGGCATAAACACCGTTGCCGGGTAATGCTTGTCCTGGCCTGATATCTAAGTTAGCGGTAGGAAATCCTAACCTTTGGCCGCGTTTGTCTGCGGAGATAACTTTGGCACTAAGCTTGAAATAGCGCCCCATCAAACTTTCCACCTTCGTCATATCACCTTGAGCCAGCGCTCGACGAATAAGAGTGCTACGTACTATTTCACCATTGATTGTAAAGGGTGGCATGACTTCCACGCTAAACGTCATTTCTTGTCCCAATGTGCGCAGTAAATTAGCATCGCCCTCGCGTCCTCTGCCTAAAGCGAAGTCAGGGCCGATTATGAGGCCACGCATCTTGAGATACTTCTTAAGCAAGGCGACAAACTCTCTGGCGCTGAGTTGAGCTAGCTCTGGAGTGAAAGATAGCACAGCGATTAAAGCTATGCCCAGTTCTTGAAGTTCCTTACCTCGGTCCTCTAGGTTGCTTAGCCACAGTAATTGATTACGGGGGCGCAATATAGATTGTGGATGGGGGTCGAAGGTGACTATGCCGCTAAGTAAATCTTCCTCCCCGGCTCGCTGGTTCAGTCTTTTAATCAGGTAGCGATGCCCTGCATGAACGCCGTCAAAGACGCCGATGGTGATAAGTGTTTCCTTTTCGGGAACTATGCTGATTAATTCTTGCTCAATCCTCATTTGAAGCTTAGGGCTTAATCTTTATGCTAGAAGTAGCCAATTTTCTCCCGCTAGCTTGGACTACAGGTATTAATTGAGACGTAAATTGTCGGAAATGTTCAAAGGTAAGCGATTGAGCACCGTCTTTAAGCGCCAGATCAGGATTAGGGTGGACTTCTATCATCAATCCATCAGCCCCAGCAGCTATCGCTGCTAGTGCCAGTGGAGCTACCAAATACCATTTGCCTGTGGCATGACTGGGGTCAGCAATGATGGGCAGATGGCTAACTCTTTTAATGACGGGGATAGCGCTGATATCCATAGTATAACGAGTGGAAGTTTCAAAGGTTCTAATGCCACGTTCGCAGAGGATAAGTTGTTCATTACCTTTGGCTAGAATATATTCGGCAGCTAGTAGCCATTCTTGAATTGTAGCTGATAAACCTCGCTTGAGCATCACTGGTTTCCTCGTTTTCCCCACTTCATCCAGCAGAATGAAATTCTGCATGTTTCGTGCCCCAATCTGGAGGATGTCAGCATAGCTAGCTACGAGCTCAACGTCATTTGGTGCCATTACTTCAGTAATGATGGGCATCCCAGTTTCCTCTCGGGCTTTTGCTAGCATTTTGAGCCCCACCTCACCTAATCCACGAAAGTGATAAGGTGACGTACTTGGTTTGAAGGCGCCACCGCGCAAGATGCTAGCGCCATTTGCTTTGACTTCCCGAGCGGTAGCTAGAAGTTGCTCTTCGCTTTCTACCGCGCAGGGTCCAGCCATAATAACTATTTCATCACCACCAATGGCAATGTCATTTACCTTGACTATGGTATTTTGAGGGTGGAACTCCCGACTGGCAAGCTTGTAAGGCTTACTAACGGGGATAATCTCTTCCACCCCGGGCAATAGCAGCAACGTATCTTGAAGATTGGTAAGAACTTGGCCTAATATCCCTATAATTGTACGCTCGACACCTTGTGATACATGCGTCTTTAATCCTAGTTGTTGGATGCGCTCCACAACCCTATCAATTTCATCTTGGCTGCAGCTAGTTTTCATGACTACAATCATGTTTTGCCTCCGGGTATTATGGCTTCGCTTCTTTTCAGCTTTCTTGCTTCCCTTAAGTAAATATGCTTAATTTCTTCGGCTCCTTTTCCTGTATTTACTAGCATTAAAACCCTCAAGCAGTGAGGTAGACTGTGGGGAACATTCATCTCGTGTCCGCAAAGTAGGGGAAGGTGCTGCGGCCATCCTAGCTCCCGTGTTGCCGCTGCTGGGAACTCAGCATTTAAGTCTGACGTGGTAGTGAAAAAGATGGCAGCTACCTCGTCAATCTCAATTCCATTAGCCTGTACCATTTCCTC
>JAGMBH010000061.1 GCA_023129815.1 Dehalococcoidia bacterium | reverse complement strand
AGTGGCAGGAGGCGGAGAAGGAAGCTAGTGAGGATATCAAGGCTGGTCGGGTCAAGACTTTCGACTCCGCAGAAGAGTTAATAAAAGACTTGGGGTAAGATAGGTGCCCTCGTAGCACTTCTACAACAGCACAACATTGCCTTTGTTGTTGCTATTCGTCATTCCCTGAAAGCACTGTGTCGGAATACAATAAAGTCATTGTGGTGAACTGAAGCCCTGTACCGCGCGCTCCCTGTCATTCTGAGGGAACAAAGCGACCAAAGAATCTCCTTTTCACTTTCTTCCTATCGTCAGCCCCCGGAAGTTCGGCTGACTAGGATAGTTCCGCGAAGCGGAAGCGAAGCAATCTCAGAATTAGCTGTCCCCTCTCCCTCGAAGGGAGAGGTTAGGTGAGGGTGAAACGTTAGGTGGATTTCGCAATGGTGGCTACCACAAATATGTAGTTGTCATTGCGAGGAGCGAAGTGACGAAGCAATCTCAGTTTTGAGTTTTGAATTTGTTTAGGATTTAGATATTAGGATTTAGGATTTCTTTGGAAATGACGTGGCATAAGCAAGCTCCTTTGACTTCGTGACTATTGACTAATGACTAAGATGCCGGCCGCCATGGAGGATATAGTGCAAGAACACTAGCAAATGGCTTTAGTCTTGGCATAAATCTGCCTCAGGCGTCGAGCTAGCGTTAAAATCACAGCGAGTTAAATTAAAGTTATCGAGGTCTCTCAATCAATCCTAAATTCGCTGCAAGCACAGCATCAATATCATTCATCGTTATGTCGTCCACTTTTCCTAAGGCTTCTCCTTGCAGGGCTATCTTAAGAACAGGCTGAGTCAAACCCAACTGAACTATACTGTCATGCTCCAAACCAGCCTGCCCAGCGGATAATTTGAAATCCCTCTGATCTTGCAGGTCAACCCTATGGGAAAGAGGCGCTGCAAGGATAGTGAGATAAAGGGGGTCATCATTATCGAGGTTGGTTTGGAGAATTAAAACGGGTCTGTTTTCGTGCAGTTCCCGCCCAGGCTTTGAAGGGAGCCGTGTTTCTGGCAACACGATGAGATCATCAGCAATTAAATATATCTCACCGCGCTGAACCTTGCGTCCAGTAATACCAAGACGAGAAAAGGCGTTCTTAATAGACACACTTACTCATTAACCCTAAGCCTTGCTGTATTGGCTCGCTTCCGCGCTATAGAGAGTGCTGTCATTATCTGTTGCCGCTGCTCTGCCCGCTCCTCAGGAGAACCCTTGATGATAAGATCCATTCCTAGGATATGCTTTTGAAGCTCTTTCATATGTGGGTGCTCCTTAATTCTGGGCTTAACTTGTATTTTTGACATGTCTAATTTTCCCCCTTTAACCTTTACAGCTTGCAGCGGCTCCGTCTGGTGATGGGACCGTTTCAGGGCAGGTAGACTTTGCCCACTGTGCTTAGCAATAACCTTATTGAGAGCTTGTAGGCAATCATCGGTTAATTCAAATTGAGCAGCAGGCTCAGGCCCTTGCAGGTAATTTAGCTGATAGCCAGAGCCAAAAAGGAACATCGTTAGCTTCAATTCGCGTTTATCCATGGATTCTGCCGTATTCGGAATGTCGGAGCAGAAAACGCCGTAATTGCCAAGTTCATATTTGCAATCTGTCATCTGCTCGCCATGAAGTTGCCAGTAATAATAGTCAGCCAAGTAGACAAGCTTCATAAGGGAAGTCTTTGTAGGAGAGTATTTGGCGTTATAGACTAGGTAGAGAATGACATCTCGCAAATCGGCTCTCATCCATTTCCTCTCAAGTTCTAACGCTCAATAGCTTACTAGGGAGGGATTTATACTTAAGTATTCAGGCTCCTATATACTACTTATAACTACCATATCATCAAGATGCCTCAGCGTCAATAGCAATTTGTCATCGATGATAAAACTTTTGGGAAAGATCCAACAAAAGTTTGAATTTCCCTCTCTGAGCTTTATCTTCCATCTAAATCTGCCTCAATCGTTGAGGTAAAATCCTCAAAGTTCCCTTTTCTATTTGTCAAGCAATTTTCACTATTGGCTACGGAGGCAGGAAGTTTGCTGGTTTAGTATCACTCCTAAAGGAGCATAACATCACCTTTGTTGTGGATGTTTGTCGTTTCCCCAAAAGTAAAGTGCCTGGATAAAGACTCAGTCAGGAGGTCAGGACTATCGACTTCTGGACTAATGACTGTTGACTAAATGGGCGATACCCTGGGTGGATTCCGTCAAGGTGGCTACCGCAAATATGTAGTTGTCATTCCGAGGCGCTGCCCTATTGTCATTGCGAGGCATAGCCGAAGCAATCTCAAAAAGACCTGTCCCCTTTCCCGTCAAGGGAGAGGCTAGGTGGGGGTGAGTCCCCCTCCACAAACGTGGCATAAGCAAGCTCCTTTGACTTCAGGACTATTGACTAACGACTAAGATGTCGGCTGCCATCGAAGATATATTGAAGAAATGCTAGCAAGCAAGGGGATCAAAACAATTCCCTTAACATAAACAGCAGTTTACTTACTAACCTAAGCGGTGAGGGATGCCTGGCAAGTGGTAAAAGGGCTAAGAAGAGTAGGGATTGGGAATGTTTGTCTTTCAGGATGAGTGCTAGAGTTGGAGATATGGTTTCATTTTCTCTCGGTGGAGAATATGTTCTTCGGGTTGCTCTATGTTGTATTTGAATTCATTCACATCCCTTCCAAAAGCCTTCTCAAAGAACGGCCTTTTGGGACCTACTACACCATGCGTAGCATTTAAAATGCATTGTACGCCTCTCAATTGCTGCTTAGTCCAATGAGGATTATTAACATACTTTCTATCCTTCGCATCCAGTGGAATAAATTTCATTGGGAAGGAGAAAATGCTTAAGCCCAATTCCTCATTTAGTTCAATGTTTATTCGTAATCTTTCATAGAAGTCGTCGGGGGTATCGTTATAGTTAAATAGTATGAAGTTGGATAATTGCTTAATCCCATATCTGTAAGCATAGCGTATCTTCTCTATATATAGTCTTTTGAGTTCAATATGGTCGAAAGCTATCCTCAGAGGCTTAATAGCTATCTCACTTAAAAGTCTCATTTTCTCTTCGGTGAGCAGTTTTGCATCTACTCCCTGGTTAAAGTCAACATAACGAAGTCTACCTTTGAACTTAGCCCCTTTATAGAATCCATACTTCTTTATTTCCTGTATTATTTTTGGGAATTCTGAGGACGCCAGAACATTATTATCGAGGAGCAGCAAGTCTTTCTTCTCAGGGGCGATTTGTTTTTCCAAGGGTATAAAATCAACATATTCAGGTTCTAATTTGGGCACTGCACAATATGGGCAGTGATTTGGACATCCTTTGGTCATATATCCAATACTTGCGTCATTTATATAATAGTCGTGTATGCTGTCAAATAGATGATAATCTGGCGCCAGTCTATCAACCTCCTTCCATAGTCCGCATCCTAGGCTGTGGAAAGGTGTTACTCCAGTTTCCTCTCGTAACTCATCCTCTAACAAGAAAGCAAGAATTCCTCCCACCTTAATATCCTTGTTTGTCTTATTTCTTTGATAGAATTTGATGGTCTTTACTGTGATATTCCACTGGAATGTAAACATAGTGGCAATATAGATGACATCCCATTTTTGGTTCCTAAGCTCTCTATTCATACCTTTCCAAGACTTTACTTCATCCCCTTGTTGCTTGTGGTAAGTAGATATTTTCATAAGTCCAAGCGGGGGGTATTTGACTTTGTAAGCAGGCTCTACAAGTAATACTCGTCTCGGTCTTCTGAGTAGAATGCCAAGGTCTCTGGCTGTATCGAGTCCTAATAGGTGCTTATTCCCCACGGTATCAGCGTTCACTTGTTTCGGGAGTCCTCTCGATTCTAAGCTGATAGTCAGTGTTATACCTATCAATAGTATACTGCAGCGCTGCCGGGTCAGACTGGTAGGTGTCCTCTAGCAGCTTTGTTGCCTCCTCGTATTCAAGGAAAAGACCTTGATGATTATGCAGGCTCAGTATGTTTGCGTAAAGAAGCAAAGGTCGTAAAAGGCAATAACTTCCGACTCCTGCTAACTGCTGGTATGCTGGCCAGACAAAAGGCATGAATTTGTCCCGTCCCACGTTTTGAGAGGGCATGTAGCCATAGGCGCGACTGACATATCCAAAGAACCACAAATTCAAGATGGCGGCCATCACGTTTTCCGGGTAGCTCTTCGCCATCTCCGCTTCATAGGCCTGTGTCAGCTCGGTTAGCTTCAGGCCCGCTTCAGTAAAGCGCCATGTTCTAGACTCAACGCGCTCCACAGCCCCCACGTCAACTAGCCATTCCAAGCGAGGAATTGTCGTTTGCTCCCGTCTAGAACCCGATCCCTTCTCTTCAGCTTTTTCCTCTATATTCTTAAGAATCGTTTCTCTTGCTGATTCAAGTCTCTTCATTTGCTCTCGGTCAGAGCGTGTGTATGCAGACCCAGAGAACTTGCTTAGAATGTTTTCCATTGTAGCGGGAACAAGGGAACCAACATCGAGATAGTTGAAACTGCCGTCACCAAACTGATTCAGAAGCGCCCCACAGAAAGGTAACAGGAAATCTCCATCTGCAGCGAGCAAATTGTACAGGAAGAATATCTGCTCCCCGCGCTGCAAGATCAGCGGATTTGAAGTTGAAGGACGGTTGAATGCTTCGCGCTGCTCCGTTGACATTAGTCCATGAGAAAGGACTTGGCCCATATCCGTAATCTCGTATGATCCTGTGACTAAGCCAAGCTTTCGGGGCAGGTATTCTACATATTCCCTAAAGGCGAGACGAGAGAGCCAGCCTGCTCGCGAGGGATGACCGTAGATGTACAATTTTTGTAGGCCTATTAAGCTGTGAGGGTTCGACTCGGCACTTCTGTCTAGGCCTTTCAGCCAAGTGGCGCGTGCTTCATCGTATGGTACGGTAAATTTTTGCTCCTCTAGTCTTGCTTGGAGTATATCAGCCATCTGTCCTGAGCTTCTCGCCAGTCTCGAAAAGGCCAGCACTGCCTTACAAAAACCCAGGCGTTGCATAGACAATCTGGAAGCACTGAGCCACCGGATAATCATCTCTAAGCTTCAAAACCTCCGTGTGCACTAACTCGCGGGCGAACTTCCAGAACAAAGCATCTAGGAGTATTAGTGTCTGACACCACCGCTTGGCCGACTCCTACATCCCGTATGAGTTCTCTTATTGATATGCTGACGTTGTCATCTTTGATCTCTGTTGGCAAAGGCGACTTCAAATTATCCAAAATATAATCTATATCAGATTGAGAAACTAGTTTATGAACAATGAACGTTTCCACCTGAGATAGCACATTTGGGTCCAAGGCCCTTGGTTGTTGGGTGGTAACAACGAAGGAAAGGCCAAAGTTTCTACCTTCCTTGACAAACCTCACCAAGCTTGTGGTTGCTGAAGTACGCTTCCCGCCCGGGACGATGTTCTGAGCCTCATCAATAACGACCCAAGCTTTAGGTACAGAACTGGCTACTAACTCTTCCTTCTCCTTTCTCTGGTCTTCGTCCAAGTCTGGATTAATGAGAAGGTCTTTTACTGTCTCAGAAGCCTCGGCTCGCTCTTGCAACAGCCTTTTGACAATCACTGACACTAGCACACCACGCAAATCTTCAGGCAAGCTGTTCAATAGAACTACCGCGGCACGACCCGGAACAACCAGTTCACGTAGCGGTGTGCCGGAGCCTGAGAAGATTGGATGCCGTTCATAGGCTCGAAGTTGCTGAAGAACTGCCCTTCTCGTATCCGCTCGGTAGACAGATAGCTCATTATCCTCATCATTCTGTATGCACTCAACAAGATCCCGAATCATATAATTCCTTTTCGGGCGATGAAAGCTGCCTTCCGTATCAGTCCACCCCAAGTCTACTACCTTCTGAAATACCTCAGTAAAGTATTGTCCCTTAATGTCGCGGACAATGTCCAAATCAAGCAGGGAGCTCCAGTCATCCAGTGAGAAGTCCGGAACATTGAGGTATAGATCCTTGAAAGTCGGTGATGATAATCGGTACCGATAGCCGGCTGGTATCCAAACGTCAACATCGAGAGCTACCGGTGGCAACCCCCAAGACTGAAGGACCGCCGCCTGATTCCTCATTTCTGCCGATTGAGGCCCTGCGGAAAGGACAGACACATTCATCCATTGAAAGATGTTTAGAGTGTCGAATAGAAGCACGCCTCTTTGCTTGCTTGTTGCAGCAATGGCTGACTCTGAGTCAGAAGTACACAGCCCTTCAACAACTGAACCCAATGTGTATGACTTGCCTTGTCCCCGCTTTCCCACAATCGCCATGACTTTTTCCTTAGTCGCGTCAAACTTGACGTTGTAGCGGCGCCCATATTCAGCTAGTCTCCCAAGGAAGAGCCATTCCTTCGGCTCGCCAGACTCCGAACCACAAATACACCACTCACCCTGGGCTCTCATCTCTGGATATAGACCATACCTTTTCATGAATTCTAACTCCTACTGAAGACGTTGCATGATGGAATCAAGAAGAGCTCTATCTGCTATGACGTACTGATTGGTTGCTTTCCCCTGGTGATAGGCAGCAGCTGCCACGCGCGCTAACTCGTTGATTATCATGCGAGCATTTCTCGTCTGTTCATTCTGAAACAGTATTTCCACCGCTCGGCCGAGGGCATCCTCAGAGAATGGCAGGTTCTCCGGGGTAACCTTACCAGCCAAGCCTGCCTCACTGATCAATTGCTCGGCTTTTTCCATGTCCTTCACACCTTTAAGCAAACTATTAATGAAACTTCTCATGTCTTCTTTTGAATTTATGAGTCGCAGCAGATCGATAAACGCTTCGTCCATATTCTGTGGCGTAACACCCAGCCGCGACAAAATATCGGGTGGCTCTGAGAGTACCGGAGGCATGCCGCTTAGTCCCAGTCTACCGAAGTAAGCAATAACAAATCCAACATCCTGGTTATAGTCTGAGGCTAGTTGCAAAAGGGCATGATGTATTTCTATGTCTCTCTTTGATACTTCAGCGAGTGCTTGTGCTTCGTCCATAAGAAAGACAATAGCTTTACCTCGGGTCTTGCGAACCAAGTTACCCAGATTTAGAATAACGTTAATCATGTCCGCAGCATTTTCCAACCCCTTGGTGGCAGCAAGGTCTTGAGCGGCACTGCCCTTCTCCAGTTTAGCGCCTCTGAGCCACTGCCATGCTGGCAACATTGACTTGGTTTCCCTCAGAAAGTACCCTGAGAGCACGTTGGCAAGAGACCTTTTTAGGTTCTCATCGCCAAACTTGAATGTCTTTTTCATCTCTTCGGATAAGTCAGCCGTTCTGTCCTCCGGCAAACGGTCAAACTCCTGGACAATTTGCCTGAGGAAGTCTTCACCCATCGCGTCTAGCATCTTGCCATGAAAGTATTTCCATCCACCAAGGTCAGGTATCCGCTCATCATAGGGTGCCAGTCCAAGGAAGAAACATATTGCTGGGTAGTTCTCTGGCTCCTTATCGAACAGATACTTGATGTGATACAGTGTGTGAGTCTTCCCGTCGCCGAACCTTCCAATAAGTCCGCATTTTGGAATTCCTCTTACATCGAAATCGCTTCCAATCCGAGACAATAGCTCCTCGCTTACCTGCTTATTGCCAAAGAACCACTCGGCATCCGACTCTGGATCTACCCTAAATCGCGGGCGATTCAAGCAGCAGTAGTCTTTAAGCTCCATCTCCTTGATCTCCATTTTCCCCTCCTTTTCTGGAATCCTATGCATCTTCACTATCTGAAACTAGGCAAAAGGACGGACTTGAGCCAGTTGTCTAAGCTCGGTCCCTGCCCTATTTGGAATATCTTCCTTGCCTAATAGTTCAAGTTCTTCAATAATAGCACGACCCATGCCCTTGCCTTCTATCAGCAATCCCACTTCGAGGGCTCTGGTAGCCCGGCCTGAAAGGTTGGCAGAGCCTAGCAGAGCAAACCCGAAGGGCTGGCATCTGCACACGTATATTTTAGCATGGAGATCATTGTTGTAGTATAGGGTTATAAAAGGGCAACCTTCAAAGAGTTCGGCTGCGTCTCTATTCAGGGGCTCCTTTTTAGGGCTGCGCATGATAATAGTCGTAGGAACTTTTCCCCTCTTGACTGACCAGAGTATATCTTCCAGCGAGAGAGGCTCTCCATCCATGCTTTGTATCCATGGAGACACAACAACTAGGCTTGTAACCTCAACAGCTTGCACGAATCGTTCAAAGAACAAAGAGTGGCCTCCTTCGTGAACAACCGTGATAAATCTTTCTTCCCATCTCATGTTTAGCCTAACATGCGACCAATTCGATCTAGCCTGAACTCTTTATCTTGCTCACATATGTCCAGTGCAGCTATAAGCGCTCTTACAAAAGCCCTCGGAGTATTAATTGGTGTAGACACACACATCCTCACGAATTCCCTAAGAGAGGATCCGCGCAAGTCACCCCGGTGCCATCCATATGCTTGAAAGTGCAAATCCCGAATTTCCTGGGCAAGCTCAGTTAGCTCCCTACTCTTTAACTGCTCTAGGTTGGTAACGTTCTTAAGAGCTTCATCAAACCCTGGCGGGATGCCATCGAAAAAGGCCGGGGTCGTGGCATACACAAAGTATGAATAGGGAGTGCTGGACGCAGCATGTGCTAAGCTAAACAGATTTGCATACGCCTCTTCCCTTTTCACAGCACTGGGAAGGGAAGGTATAGCATCCGCTTCGTCCAACAGGGTAACTAATCCCTTTAGGCCTACAAATCGAAGCATTCTTGTCAGGTTGCCCAGCATCACAAGCGCGTTCTCTGGGGATATATTAGAATTGACCCCAAGGTGCCTGGCATCCATTACCGTGGTTTCACCACGGAGCCAACGAAGCGCGAGGTCTGTCTTCTCCGACCTTGCGAACCGGACACCTTCATAGTACTGGGTCAATGCACCCTGGAAATGCG
The DNA here is from genome assembly GCA_023129815.1 of Dehalococcoidia bacterium. Lineage (GTDB taxonomy): Bacteria > Chloroflexota > Dehalococcoidia > GIF9 > AB-539-J10 > 20-14-all-45-10. The sequence goes on along the minus strand of JAGMBH010000061.1, from coordinate 3,217 downwards.
CATCTAACTCGCTGAGTGCCCACGGGACAACCCTTTGTCTCAGTGCATCCTCTGTGACCTTTTTAGCCCAGGTTTCGAGTATCTGTTCCAGGGCAGGCCTATCTACGCAGTCAGCAACCCTAATGCCTCTGACTATATGACGATAGATAGACGAAAGGTCGTACATAGGGCATTCCCGAGAAGAAAGCGTTAGGAAACTGGTGGCGAATTCCTCTCTGTGAGCGTACTCTTGAAGAACTCTTAGCGTAAGAGTTTTACCAATACCAAATACTCCGTTGATGACCCGCAAGCAGGAACCACGGCTAGCCACATGTATGAGGTCATGCTTTATGGAATCGATTAGGTCCTCTCGTCCAACTGCTAAAGCGAGGGCGCCTTGAACGGGAGCCGTTCCTTGACGACACGATTCAACCAAAGCCAATGCCATCTCCCTAGGTATATCGCTCGCAGATGGCAGCTTGGGCCGACTTCGCGCTTTCTCAAGCACTGCTTTCAGTCTCGGGTCCTCTCCAATTCTTCCCATTCTAATGAATACCAGCTAGTCTTCGCCTTCAAATTCCAACTCGTCCAGTAAGTTTTCCAATATAGATACCTCACGCCTTTCCTCCGCGATGTCCAAGAGACTTACTAGACCTTTAATGAAAGACCTCACCATATGCGGGTCACCACGCTGAAGAAAAATAGATATGTACTTGCTTAACACTGTTTGATTACAGAAGTCCCATGCATTCCATTCATATGCTATCGAATGGGTATCGACAATCCGGGGTGCCAAGTCCTCTAAAGTGGCTTGATCGAAAGGCGGCAAGACCATGATAATTGATCGTAAACTAGCCTGTTGAAGTCCGCCACCTATTACATCTCTGATTCTAGTCCACAGAGCCGGATAAGATTGAGCTCCGTTATTAGGGTCTGTGAGAAATTTAGGGGTTGTAGCAAAGAGAACATAAAGACCCGAATGCTCGTCAGCGTTGTCCAGTAACTTACGTATGTTCTGATTTGCCTCGTCACGTTTACGCGATTGCGCCAACGACGTAATGGCCTCGGCTTCGTCCAAGAGTAGCACGACGCCCGCATATCCGCTAGCCCTCACAAATCGCAAGAATGAACCCAGTATCTCGTTAACATTTGCAATAGTAACGTTGGAACGTATCCCAGTTGCTTTGAGTTCGGAGATGACGCGGTACCCTTGCAGCCAAGCCACTATTCCTTGCATCCGCATCCGATGGTCTGGTGAGTCTGTGTTAGCGTATTGCAGACATGCGCGCAGAGCTGCTCTAAAATCCAATGACGGTGCGATTTGACGTAGGTTAGCCTCAATCTCCTGCGAAGTGTAGTGCGGAAATCGCCTTGCCCAATCTTCAAGCATATGTTCAATGCTGTGTCCGTCAGGTAGAGTCACACCACGCATGATTTTTGGGAAGATCACTTCAAATCTGTCGAACGGTGCCTCTCTCGAATTGAGCTCGGCATATGACAGCAACAGATTTGCAGATAGAGCGCGTGCCCCAACTAGCATGAAAAAGTGGGTCTTGCCACCACCATAAGGTGCAGACAAGAAGCGGACTTTGGAACCACCTCGCGCCACGAAAGTAAGGTCCCTGCATACCGACTCTAGCCAACGGTCACGCCCAACGGAGTAAAGTTCTAAATGCCGTGTGGGCACAGTCCCTTGCCGAAACGACTCTATAATTTTTTCCGCATCAACCGCGTCCAGCTCCTCTATACCGTTCATGGAAGCAGCCTCAAGGCGTCTCTGCCATCCATTGTAATGGGATTGGCACCAAATTGCAATCTCCTTATAGCATTTTGTTTGTCTTTTGGATAGAGTCACATGGATGCTTCCAAGAGAGGGTATCAACTGATTGAAATTACACGTGCTGGGCACGGCGGGAGGATTTGAACCTCTGACCTCAGCATCCTGAATGCTGTTCGTAGGCAGGCAGGGCTGCATCTTGTCCTGGCACGGACCAATCCGCAAAATGAAGAGCAGAAAGATGTGTATAATAGGGGTATAACTTAACTGCACAAAAAAGAAAACAGCCGAGGGGGTATTATGGCGAAAGAAAAGGAGAGCGCTAAAAAGAGCCCGGGAGATAGTTTCGGGCAGATGCTCACCGCATTCGGGTCGGCGATCAGCGAAATATTTAATGACCCTGAGCTGAAGGAGAAGGCAAAGGAATTTGGTGATGCTGCGGCTGAATCTGCTAAGGCCCTGGCCAAGAGGTTTAAGGACGAGGAAGTGAAAGAGAAATTCAGTGAGGCGGGAAAGGCAGCTCAGGATTTTGGCAAAACCGTGGCGGAGCATTTCCAGGCGGAGGATAAGAAGTAGGGTTTTGGCTTTGCCAGCTATGTTGGGTAAAGGCGTGTGAGCGGTATGCGGAGTGCCGCTCCATAATCAAGGTTGCTTGTTGTGTGCAGGGTATTTTCTCCTGATGTCGCTAGTAGTACGGTAATCTTGACCTACTGCTCGGGGGCCTGGGGCGAGAGGATTTGAACCTCTGACCTCAACGTCTCGAAGGCTGTGTGCTACCAGGCTGCGCTACACTAATTATTCGTGGCAAGGTAACTTATTGTCCTTTAGTGGCCATTCAAGCTATAATGATCAAGCGCAACATCGGTTGGATGGAAATCGCTCAGTGGATAGGGATAAGCTAATAGAAGAGGTGAAAATTGATTACACAGTATATTGAGGCTGCTCTGAGTAGGGCAAGGTATGAAATCATTGAGGATGAGGAGCCATACTATGGTGAGGTTCCAGAGCTTGAAGGCGTATGGGCTACAGGAAAAACACTTGAGGAATGCCGCCGTAATTTAGCCGAGGTCATTGATGGTTGGCTTGTGGTAAGGCTTAGAAGAGGATTAAGCATTCCTTCTATAGGTGAACACAAAATAGAGGAACTGAAAACTTTAAAAGTCGGTGGCTGAGTTTTTGCTGTAGAGAGATCGGAGTTGCTCTTTTATCTCGGATTTTAAAGAGGGCAGGAGTTACCAGGGAGGAATGGCTTGGGCAATAACCCTCTTTTGGTTGGAGTGAGAGGGTTTGAGCCTCCGACCCCAGTATTTAAGAGATATATCCGTCCCGGATAAGGAGTTCAGCTACAAGAACTGCGCCTTTAGCAGCTCCCATCTTGGTGTTGTGGGACACCAGAACATACTTGATGCCATTTTCCAGGACAGTGTCCTTCCTGATTCTGCCGACCACGGTGGCCATGCC
>JAGMBH010000060.1 GCA_023129815.1 Dehalococcoidia bacterium | reverse complement strand
GGCAGGTCAGCTTCAGCGGCTGAGCCGACGAATTCCCTCATTGCCCTGGCAACATCGCTTACCTGGCAAGCTTTTTGGGTAGAGGCGAAGACCGATTCTGTATGCCCTTCCCGCACGTTAACACGGGTGCAGGTGCAGCTTACATCGAATCTCGCCGGACTGATTGAAGAGCCTTCAAAACTGCCCAAGATTTTCTGTGTTTCGCGCTGCACCTTTTCTTCTTCTCCGGGAATGAAGGGAATGACGTTGTCCAGAATATCGAGGCCTAACACTCCAGGACTTCGACCTGCGCCTGATATAGCTTGCATTGAGGTCATTACGACAGCGTTTAGACCAAAGGTCTGGTAGATTGGCTTTAGTGATATTGCCAGGCCGGTGGTGGTGCAGTTGGGAATGGGTGTAATGAAGCCCTTCCATCCCCGTGATTTTCTCTGCACATGAAGCAGTTTGGCATGCTCGGAGTTGATGCCCGGGATCAGGATGGGCACATCGTCATCGTAGCGGAAGGCTGAAGCGGTGCTTATAACTGGTTTGTCACTAGCAAACTTCGGTTCGAGGACCTTCGCCGGGGCGGATTCTATAGCAGAGAAGACGAGGTCTATAGCGGAGATATCCATTTCGGTGGCGTTCTGCACCGGCATCCCCATAACTTCTTCTACCGGCGGCTCCTGGCAAAACCAGCGCAGGGCTCCAGATTGAGCCTCGGTTATGGCCTCTTTATAGCTGCGGCCGGCTGACCTCTCGGATGCAGCAAGTGCGGCAATCTCAATCCAAGGGTGGTTTTTCAGGGCAACGAGAAATTGCTGACCAACGATGCCTGTAGCTCCCACGATTGCGGCTTTTACCATAGTTTCTCTCCGGTTTATTGGTCGGGGCGAGAGGATTTGAACCTCCGACCTCAGCGTCCCGAACGCTGCGCGCTACCACACTGCGCTACGCCCCGGGTGTTTATGCTATTATAAGATGATTTAATTATCAAAACAAGATGAAATAATAACCGTTCACTCTGGTGTCATTCTGAGGGAGAGGAGCGACCGAAGAATCTTGGAGACCCTTCGCAGAGCCTGCCCTGAGCGCCAGATTGCTTCGCTTCGCTCGCAATGACAGGAAGCGAAGGGCTTAGGGTGATATTGGGTGGCTGAATTCTTGGATGAAATACTGTATTCTGATAATGGATGGTGCTGCGGGTTGGCCGTTGCCTGACCATGGTGGCAGGACTTGCCTTGAGCTGGCATACACTCCAAACCTGGATGCTATGGCAAGGGAAGGTATTGTCGGACTTGTTCGTACCATCCCAGAAGGGATGGAGCCCAGCAGCGCCTGCGCTTGCATGTCAGTGCTGGGCTATGCCCCCAGGGTCTATTATCGGGGCCGAAGCGCCATTGAAGCCAGGAGTATGGACATTCCCATTGGTGAGGGTGAGGTTGTTTTTCGCTGTAATTTAGTCTCTATTCGTGATGGGACAATGCGAAGCTATAGCTCGGGCTTCATCAAGAGTGAAGAGGCTAAGGTTCTCATCGCTGCTTTAAATGAGAAACTTGGCAGTGATGAGGTCCAATTTTATCCTGGCGTCAGCTACAGGCATATATGTAAAATAAAAGGACGAGAGGACACACTCTTGGCTATTTGCACCCCTCCGCATGATATCCCGGGCAAACCTATCAATGAGTTTCTTCCCCATGGCGATGGGAGTGATTTATTAAGAGACCTCATGGCAAGATCGGAAGTTGTGCTACGCAATCATCCCGTGACCATAGAGCGGAAATCTCGCGGCGATATCCCAGCCACAATGATTTGGCTTTTCTGGAGTAGTGGTAGAATACCAGATATGCCCGTTTTCAAGCAGGTCTGCGGTCTTGATGCTGCCATGACATCGGGAGTTGACCTTTTACGGGGCTTGGCTAAAATGATAGGTATGGGGATATTAAGCATTCCCGGTGTGACTGGTGATCTGGACAATGACTGTACTGCTCAGGCAGTAGGAGCCCTGGAAGCGCTTAAAGAACATGATTTAGTAGTTGTCCATGTGGAAGCACCTGATGAGGCTGCTCATGCTGGCTCTATTGAGGATAAAATAGAGGCTATCCAGAGAGTGGATGCCGAGATGGTGAGCCGAATCCGTGGTTGGGACAAAGATTCTCTTCGGGTGCTAATTATGCCTGACCACCCAACGCCAATTAAGGTTCAGACCCATACTAGGGAGCCAGTTCCATTTATGCTGTGGGGGTCGGGGTTTATGGCTAACGGGGCGAAGAGATTTACCGAGGCTGAAGCTAAAAGTACCGGCGTTTTCATTGAGGAAGGATATAATATAATGGCTAAACTAATAAGGTAGAGAATATGGCGCTGATAGTACAAAAGTATGGTGGTAGCTCGGTTGCTGATGGCGAAAAAATCAAAAATGTAGCTCGGCGTATAGCTAAAGCTAAGGACGAGGGAAATCAAGTAGTAGTCGTTGTCTCAGCAATGGGGGATACCACTGACGAGTTAATCCGAATGGCTCAACAGGTTAGTGAACAGCCAGACGAGCGAGAGCTTGATGTGCTACTTTCTACCGGTGAGCTAATTTCCAGCACTCTTTTGGCTATGGCTCTGGAAAGCTTGGGCTACAAGGCAGTCAGCCTCACCGGTGCCCAAGCCGGTATCCAGACTGATTCTAGCTACAGCCAAGCGCGAATTCTCCGTGTTGACCCCCAGCGCATTCTCGGTGAACTAGAGAAGGGCAACATCGTCATTGTAGCTGGATTTCAGGGTGTTACTCAGGATATGGATATTACCACTTTAGGGCGCGGTGGCTCTGACACTACGGCAGTCGCCCTAGCTGCCAGCTTGAATGCTGAGGTATGCCAGATTTATACTGATGTTGAAGGAGTCTATACCGCTGACCCACGTCTTGTGTCTGAAGCGGCTAAATTAAAGGAGATTGGTTATGAGGAAATGCTGGAGCTGGCTAGTTATGGAGCAAAAGTGCTGCATCCGAGAGCAGTGGAGTTAGGCGAGTTGTATAATATGCATATATTGGTAGCTTCCAGCTTTAGCGATAGTCCAGGAACTCTCATTTGTAAGGAGGCATCTATGGAAGTAAGAAATAAGGCTAGGGGTATTGCTCAGGATACCAATGTTGCTAAAATTACTGTAATCAGTGTTCCTGACCACCCTGGCATTGCTGCAGCAATCTTTGAGCCCTTGGCTAAGGCGAATATAAGTGTAGATACTATTGTCCAGAACGCCAGTATTGAGAATATTACTGATCTTACCTTTACAGTGGCACGAAGCGACTTGGTTAAAGCGATGTCCATTGTAGAACCGGTGATAAAATCCATTGGAGCAAAACGATGTGTTGCTGATTCTACCCTGGCTAAGGTTAGCATCGTAGGCACTGGCATGCAAAATATGCCGGGCTATGCTGCCAGGATGTTCCGTGCCCTTTATGAGCGGGACATTAATATCCAGCTAATCACTACTTCAGAGATAAGGATAACCTGCATTATCGCAGAGGATAGAGTTAAGGACGCCGTTCAGGCCTTGCATAAAGCCTTTGAACTTGAAATTGCTTGACAACAGAAGAAAATTAAAAAATTAAAGGTCAAAATGACAAATCAAACCTCAAAATTTTTTACCTTTGCTTTGTATTTTTTCATTTTGCATTTTAATCTTTTATTTAGCTTTGCGTGGTGAATAGGATGGCTTATCAGCAAGAAGAGGAGCGAGCTAGACTAGGACAGCGATTAAGTGAGGAAGCCGTAGCCTTGGCTATTCAAGGTAGGTGGGAAGAGGCTGTGGCAGTAAACAGAAGTATAATTGAGAGGTTTCCTAGTGATGTTGGGGCTTACAATCGTCTTGGCAGGGCATTGGCAGAGTTAGGGGAGTTTGCCCGGGCTAAAGAGGCGTATAGCAAGGCTTTGGAACTTGCTCCTAACAATGTTATTGCGGTAAAAAATTTAGCTCGACTAGCTAGTTTACCGGTGGCTAAAGCCCCCTTAGATAGGGGGCATCGTAGGGTTGCTCCTGAGCTCTTTATTACTGAGATAAGCAAGGCTGGCGTGGTCAACCTTTGTAATTTGGCCCCAACGGAGGTATTAGCCAGGATGGGTATTGGTAATCAGGGCTGTTTGAGAGTAGAGGGTCAAAGCTTAGTGGTAGAGAATGACCAAGGGGAATATTTGGGGGAAGTTGAGCCGAAACATGGGTTACGACTTATCAAGCTGATAGAAGGCGGGAATAGATACGCTGCAGCCATCCACAGTGTAGGGGAGGATGGAGTGCGAGTAATTATTAGGGAGGAATATCAACATCCTAGCCAGGTGGGGTATCCTTCCCTTCCCGTTAAAGCTACTGAGCGTTTGCGTTCCTATGCTAAAGAATATCTCCTTAGGCGCGACGTTAGCTACTGGGAAGGAGAAGAAATAAAGGAAGTTGAAGGAGTTGAAGGAGAGGCTGGAGATTCTGAAGATGAGGGCGAGGAAAAAGGTTTGTCGGAAGGTTTCTCCATACTTGGGGAGGCTACTGAAAGCTGATAGCTGACAACTGACAATGGAAATTGGGAAAGTAAGGCCTGTTGATATTGAGCAGGAGATGAAAAGCTCCTATCTGGACTATGCTATGAGCGTTATCGTCTCTCGAGCATTACCGGATGTGCGTGATGGCCTAAAGCCGGTGCAGCGGCGTATTTTATATGCCATGGATGGATTGGGACTACATCATAATGGTCCGCACAAAAAGAGCGCTCGAATTGTTGGTGAAGTTCTGGGGAAATACCATCCCCATGGAGATGCCCCCGTATATGAAGCTATGGTGCGCATGGCACAAGATTTCTCCTTGAGATATGTTTTGATTGATGGCCAGGGTAATTTCGGCAGCATTGATAATGATCCGCCGGCAGCGATGAGGTACACCGAGGCTCGGCTTGCTGAAATCGCTGGAGAGATGCTGGGTGACATTGATAAAAATACTGTTGCCCTCGTTTCCAATTTTGATGATTCCCTCAAAGAACCAGCTGTCTTGCCGGCTAAGTTGCCTAACTTATTAGTTAACGGTTCCTCAGGCATAGCTGTAGGCATGGCAACTAACATCCCACCGCACAACCTGGGGGAGGTATGCGATGCTATCGCCTACCTAATTGACAACCCACAAGCCACCACAGATGAGCTGATGGAGTTTATCCAAGGTCCTGATTTCCCTACGGCAGCCGTAATTTTGGGGAAAGAGGGGATAAAGAATGCTTATGCTACCGGGCAAGGAAAAGTTGTAATTCGAGCTAAAGCCGATGTAGTAAGCACCAAAGAGGGTAAGAGCAAATTAGTCATTACCGAACTTCCCTATCAAGTAAACAAAGCAGCTTTGGTAGAGAAAATAGCTGGGCTAGTTAAAGGGAGAAAAATTGCCGGGATAGCTGAAGTGCGTGATGAATCGGACAGGGAGGGCATGCGTCTTATCATTGAACTCAGAAAGGAGGCGCAACCCCAGCAAGTACTTAATAATCTGTATAAGAATACCATAATGCAATCTGCCTTTTTTATCAATATGGTTGCTCTGGTTAAAGGGCGACCAAAAGTAATTAATCTTAAGGAAGCCTTAACTTGCTACATTGATTTTCGTCAGGAGGTTATTACCAGGAGGTCCCAATTTGAGCTTGAAAAGGCGAGGAATAGAGCTCACATTCTTGAAGGCTTTAGGATCGCTCTAGATAACATAGAGCAAGTGATTAGACTTATTCGGCAATCTGAGGCGGTTGACGCTGCGCGTGCCAATTTAATGACTGTTTTTAGTTTATCCCAAGCTCAGGCACAAGCTATCCTTGATATGCCGCTGCGCCGCTTGGCTGGGCTAGAGCGGGAAAAAATAGCCCAAGAATATGCTGGAGTAGTGAAGGATATTTCCTACTTAGAGGACCTATTAGCTAATCCTAGAAAGATATTGTTCCTCATCAAGCAAGATGTTGCTCAGCTGAAATCCGAGTATGGCGACAAGCGGTGCACTTTAATTAGCGAGGAGGAGGTTACAGAGTTTCGTCAGGAAGATCTTGTTCCCCACCAGAGAGTGATAGTTACCTTTAGCAGCCAAGGATTTATTAAAAGGCTTCCTGCTAGCACCTACCGGCTACAGCGCCGTGGAGGAAGAGGAGTCATTGGAATGATGACCCGTGAGGGTGGTTCGGTGAGCCATATTTTGGCCGCCGATACACATGACAATTTACTCCTTTTCACTGTTCGAGGCAGGGTTTATTGCCTTAAGTGCTATGAGATTCCTGGGGATTCGTCTCGAACTGCTAGAGGTATAGCGCTGGTTAACTTATTGCCCCTTGACCTGAAAGACAAAGTAACTGCATTACTGGCTGTGGCAGATTTTCCCTCCAATGAATTCTTATTAATGGCAACCAAGGCTGGTGGGATAAAGAAGACCTCTCTGTCTAAATTTGCTTCCATCAGGCGAAGTGGGCTTATTGCTATGGGACTCAAGAATAATGATGAGCTGGTGGCAGCTAGGGTAGTTACCGATTTGGATGATGTTATTCTAGTAAGTCAAAATGGGCGAGCTATTAAATTTAAGGTTAAAAACCTAAGAACTGCGTCTCGTAGCAGTGGCGGTGTTCGTGGTATTCGTCTGACCGATGATTGCCTTGTCGGTATGGGCACTATTTTTCCCGATGCTTATCTACTGACAGTGGCCGAGAGAGGTTTTGGCAAGTTAACTTCCGTGGGGCGTTATCCTATCCAGCAGAGGGGAGGGAAAGGAATCCAAGCCCATAGAGTGAGTGACAAAACGGGTAAGATAGTGGCGGCTAGGATTGTGAGCAAAGGTGAAGGATATTTGGTGACGTTATCAAGCGTGGGTAATGTTGAGTGTATTCCCCTCGAGCAGGTCTCAGTTCAGAGTCGGAAGGGTCGTGGTGTACATATAATGGCATTGGCTGAAGGTGATAGCATAGTTTCTATCACTACTATAGGCAGCTTGGCGATAAAGGCATAAAAGTGTCCATAGGCAATATTTTTCGAGAGCTAGGTTTAACCCTTGTTCCTATTTTTGTCGCCATGGATTCGATTGGCAACTTGCCAATTTTTCTTTCGCTAACCCAAGATATAGAGGTTTCGAGGCATAGTCGCACAGCTCGTTTAGCGATATTTACTGCTTTAGGCTTGGGCTTAGGATTTGTTGCTATCGGCAAAGCTGTCTTCCTACTCTTGGGTATTGGAGTAGCCGACTTCCTAGTAGCAGGTGGCGTTATTCTACTGGTTTTAGCGGTCAAAGATCTAGTTACAGGGAAGATGGTAGAGACTAGTGACTTATCAACCGCTGAGATGCTAGGTGTCGTCCCCCTAGGTACTCCGCTAATTGTAGGACCAGCAGTGCTCACCACTTTGCTAATACTCATTGACCAGTATTTTATTGTCATCGTAATAGTTTCATTCATTCTCAATTTGACAATACAATGGCTTCTTCTTAGGCAAGCAAAGCTGGTTGTAAGGTTTTTAGGTAATACTGGTGTAAAGGCTATATCTAAAGTAGTTATGTTGCTTTTAGCTACTATCGCGGTAAAGATGATCCGTCAAGGTATTTTGACAATTTTGGGATAGGTTCTAGACCTTTATTGAGAACGTGTATAATAATGTAGGTATGAGTCTTGAGCCTCATACAATAATGACGGCACGACCCTAAAGGGGCGCACTACATTAAGGCGGAAAAGCCTCACGCATTTTATATTTGTCTTGGCAGATAGGTTGCCACCTCTGTAATCCACAACCGTTGCACTTTCCCTGATGGCAATCTGGAGTCTTCTTTTCCTGCCAGAGGTTATGATACTCTCTTTTAAGAAACTCGGGAGTTACCCCGACATCAATGTGATCCCAGGGCAATATCTCATCCAGGTCTCGCTCTCGATTAGCATAGAAGGAAGGATCAAGTTCATATTGCTTAAAAGAGTCAAGCCACCTTTGATAATTAAAGTGTTCACTCCAAGCATCGAATTTGCAGCCCAGTTGCCAAGCGTGATAGATAACCTTACCCAAGCGGCGGTCACCTCGGGATAAAGCTGCTTCAATTTGGCTTATCTTAGGGTCAGACCATGAGAATCTCACTCGTTCGCGTCGCAACCCTTGCTTTAATATGTCATATTTGGGGAGCAGCTGCTCCTCTGTTTCTTGGGCTAACCATTGGCAAGGGGTATGGGGCTTGGGAATAAAGGTAGAAGTGCTAATTTGCAGTCTAAATTTTTGTCCTAAGTGGCGTATCTTGGTTACTAGTCCAATAATGCTATGCACGTCGTCCATGGTTTCACTGGGCAACCCCACCATGAAATATAACTTGAGATTTGTCCAGCCTCTATCCAAGGCGGCAGTTAGTATTTCTAATATTGCCTCTTCGGAGATTTTTTTGTTAATGATGCGACGTAATCTTTCACTCCCTGCCTCGGGAGCAAAGGTCAGAGTTATTTTGCGCTGTGAAGGTAGTAAATCCATTACCTTTACTGCCGATGTATTTAGGCGCAGGCTGGGTAAGGATAAAGTCAAGCCCTGTCCTGAGCCGAAGCTCTGAGCGTAGCGAAGAGGCAGCGAAGGACATTCTCCACAATACTGATGTGATAGTTCGGCAATGAGTTCCTTGATAGCAGGATAATCCCCAGTGCTAAGGGAAAGCAAAGACACCTCATTATAGCCACAATATTTTAAGAGCTTACCTACAGCGTCTATAATTTCTTCCTGCGGGCGTTCTCGCACTGGTCGGTAAATCATCCCTGCTTGGCAGAAGCGGCAACCTTGAGTACAACCTCGCTGAATTTCTACATTACCGCGGTCATGCACGACCTCGATGTAGGGAATAACTGGCTTAGTGACCGGGGGTGGTAGTTTAGTTACTATCCTGCGGTGAACCCTTGGTTTAGCTTCAGGTATCTTGGGCGTAATACTGTTTATAGTGCCATCTTTTCTGTAGTTGACTTGGTAGAAGCTAGGGATGTAAACGCCGTTAAGTTTAGCGGCTTGCTGCAGTAGCTTTCTTTTGTTGCCCCTATATGCTCTAAAGACTTCCAGCAGTTCCACTATTACTTCCTCACCTTCACCAATTACAAACAGGTCGATGAAGTCCGCCATTGGCTCTGGATTAAGAGCACAACTACCGCCGGCTATTACCAAAGGGTATGAATCTTCCCTCTGGGAGCTAAATAAGGGAATTTGAGCTAGGCTGAGGACATTTAACACATTGGTGTAAGTAAGCTCATAGCCTAAAGAAAAGCCAATAATATCAAATTCCTTTACTGGGTGTTTAGATTCTAAGCTGAAAAGTGGCATATTTTGTTTTTGCAAAGCAGTTTCCATGTCTAGCCAAGGAGCGTAAACTCTCTCTGCCAATACATCTGGCTGATAATTCAGTATCTCATAGAGGATAGGTAACGCCAGATTAGACATGCCAATTTCATAGACCTCGGGATAGCACAAGGCAATTTTAATAGGTGTTATTTCCCATTCCTTAGCGATGCTATTCCACTCACCTCCGGTATAGCGAGCAGGTTTGGAAACTTGGTTTAAGATATTATTAAGGCTTTTCATCTTATTATTTTATTTAGTCCTTAATTTGAGCATTATAGCCCTTATTATTCAACCCCTCAAAGCCTTTCTCTTTCAAGTTGTTCTTCCAGTGACTCTGGCATCCCTTTGGAACGCTCAAATATGCCATGACGATCATGGTATAAAGCCATAGGTATACCATGACTAGTCACAATTTGGCGTAGCAGGAGAAAATAGCCCTGAGCATCCTCTTGCTCCCTGAATAAAGCGTAAGGGGTCTTGCCTGTGGCATCATCTACGGCTCCCACCAGAGTTAGCCAGGAGCCTCTCCCCTCCAACCAATCGTGGCGACTGCCATCTGTCTGCAGTAGCATCCCCTCTTGAGGGTAACGCTCCCTGCAACTGCGGTGCTTCGGCGGGCGTCTCTTTCTGGGACTCCTTACCCCAGCCTTAAGGAGAATGCAGCGCACGGAGGAGCGGGACAGAGTGATGCCCTCTCGCTCAGCTAGAAGCTCAGTGAAGTGCTGATTGTTGCAGCCAGCGTAGGTTGTCTGTCTCAGATCCAATATCTGCTTCCTCAGATTCTCGCCCAGGACATTATGAGGCTTTCTTCCCCGATTGCCATGCGCTAATGCCGCAGCGCCCTCCTTTCTGTACACCGCTAAAATTCTTCTCACATGGCGTAAGGACAGATCTAATACCTCGGCTGCTTCCCTGCCTATCATCTTACCCTTCTCCACTTGATTTAATACCACCAACCTCTTCTGTTCTTTCCTGTTCAATGTCACCATCTTCTTCATGGGTGACATTTTCCCTGAACAGTTACAGGGTGACAAAATCGTAGAACATTAACACAGCCAGCACAAGGACTTGACAAAATATTTTATTAATGTTAAATTACAAGTTTGCGTTATGTTTATTGCCTTTCCCCTCCTTCTTATTAGCTTTAAATTTTCCTCTAGTGAACATCTTACAGTTTAAATGCCTTACAAAGATTAGTTTTCACTTTTGTTTTGAGGAGAAAAGGTTATGGCTGTTTCGTTGATGTCTAAGCACGTGTTGGTGAAATCTTTTGCTAAGTTGCCTGAGGTGGTAGAGGTACCTGACCTAATTCGAGTTCAGCTTGATTCCTTTCATTGGTTTCAGGAAGAAGGTCTGAAGAAGCTATTTGAGGAGATTTCGCCTATCCAGGATTATACTGGTACTAGGGGGGAGCTATATTTTTCCGATTATGAGTTTCGTGAGCCTGAGCATTCCATCGGAGAGTGCCTTGAGCGAGGTATGACTTATTCCTCGCCTCTCCATGTTTTAGTTCGTCTAGTGGCTAAAGGGACAGGTGAGATTAAGCAACAGGAGTTATTTTTTGGCGATTTTCCTTTGATGACGGACAAAGG